>NZ_CP108088.1:9050000-9158577 GCF_036192275.1 Streptomyces sp. NBC_00250
AGCTTCGTCATTCAGCACCACGGCGCCCAGCTGTTGTGCCTCGGCGTGTCCCTCGCGAAGCCGGACAGCCTGGCTGTTTGAATCCCCGCATGACCAAGCGTGACGATGAGTCTCTTTTCGGTAATCGATTCCTGACCGTACCTGCTCCCTCGGAGACCTTCCCAGAAGAAGGTATGGCCGCGACGGACGCGATGAGGCTCGTGGATGTGGATCTCGCCATGGAGGGCGACCCGCAACGCAACCTCGCCACGTTTGTCACCACGTGGATGGAGCCGGAAGCGCAGCGGCTCATCGCCGAGAACCTCCACCGCAATTTCATCGACCATGCGGAGTACCCCATCTCCGCCGAGATCGAGCAGCGTTGCGTGCGCATGCTCGCCGATCTCTTCAATGCGCCTGGCAGTACGACCGGATGCCGGACCCAGGGCTCATCCGAGGCGATCATGCTGGGAGGACTGTCACTGAAGTGGAAGTGGCGCGAGCGCCGCCAGGCGGCCAACCTGTCGATCGATCGGCCCAATTTGATCTTCGGTGGGGACGTCCACGTCGTGTGGGAGAAATTCTGCCGCTACTTCGACGTCGAGCCGCGGATCGTGCCGCTCGCGGAAGGCAAGTACACGATCGGCCCTGAGGACGTGGAGCCCCACCTCGATGAAAACACGATCGGCGTCGTCGCCGTACTCGGCACCACTTTCACGGGCCACAAGGACGACGTCGTCGGGATCGACAAGCTGTTGCGAGACGTCCGCAAAGAGCGGGACCTCGACATTCCCATCCACGTAGATGGCGCCAGCGGCGCATTCGTCTGGCCTTTTCTCTACCCGGATTCGAAGTGGGACTTCCGGCTCGAGCAGGTCCGTTCGATCAACGTCTCGGGCCACAAGTACGGCCTGGTCTACCCCGGCATCGGCTGGCTGATCTTCCGTGAGGAGTCGGACCTGCCCGAAGACCTCGTGTTCTACGAGAACTACTTGGGAAAGACCGACTCGACGTTCACCTTGAACTTCTCCACCGGTGCGTCGATGGTACTCGCGCAGTACTACAACTTCGTACGACTCGGCCGCCAGGGCTACACCTACGTCATGAAGATGATGCAGGAGAACGCCCGCGTATTGGCGAACAACCTGCAAAGCAGCGGACGCTTCGAACTGATCGGAGCCGACCTCGAGCAACTGCCCCTGGTCGCCTTCCGCCTCGCCGGCAAGCACTCCTACGACGAGTCCGACATCGCATGGCAACTCGCCGCCGAACGCGGCTGGATGGTGCCGGCGTACACGCTCCCGCCCAACGCGGAACGGGTGAAGATCCTGCGTGCCCTGGTCAAGGAAACCCTGAGCCGCGAACAGATCGATCGCCTGAGCCAGGACATCGCCGACGCGTGCCGCACCCTGGACGCCAAGGGCGCGACCCACGACGCCGAGCGAGCCCAGGTCAAGCGCGGCACCGGATACTGACGCGCCTTCGCCACCCGCGCACACACCCGCTCGCGCTCAGGGCACGCAGGGCTTCGTAGGTGACGACCGATCCGAGTGAGTGCGCTACGGCACCCCTCGTGCCACTGTGCCCGAACGTCCGGGCAACCCTTCCCGGGGCCACCGCCGACGCTCCGGGGAGGCGAGGCGGCTGTAGACCTCCGGCATGAACGCCGCCACGATCCGCCCCCGCCATGACAACGGCATGCCCCTCCATGGCTGCTCCCCGCCGACCGGGGGGCCCACATCCGGGAGTTGGTCGAGTCTCCTGGTGGCTTCTCCCCGCTCGCGCGGGGACCAGGCTCCGCCACCCGTCGCAGCTCCTGAGCCAGGACGGCGGCTGTCCGAGAGAGGCGATCCGGTCTATCCGAGTCGCCCCGGGCAGTGCGGGCAGACTCGGCCCCCTTCCATCCACCCGCCTTCCTGTCTCTGCCCGCCGGAGGCCCCGCTACCCGGCGGCAGCACAGTCACAGGTCTGGGCGGGCCCACCGCATCACGTGCCGAGCCTGGGGCCGCTCCTGCCACCCGTATTCGAGGCGAGCCAGGGGCGGGGGAGTGGTGACGTCGGTCAGCTGCGTGGTTGCCGATCCTCAGCAGGCCGGCTGCCGGCCACCGACCGTCGAACTCCACCGGCGGTCCTGCACGCCGCCTTACGACGATGCGCCGGAGCTCAGGTGGCACGGGTCCGGGGTGCGTCCGATTGCACCCTGTAGTGCGGCAAAAGGACAGGTCAGGAGGGGAAATTTCTGGTTGACCAGGGTTCCGGTACGGGTGATAGTGACGGTCGCGGCCGCTTCAGTCCGGCCTGCTGTACCAGGGGTGGGGACTCTTGAACGACAACAAGGACGACGTGCGTGACGACGTGCGTGACGACGTGCGCGACGAGGTGCGCGACGATGTGCGAGGGCGGGTCGATGCGCTCGTCTCCGTGGGCCGGCCGGCCGAGGCTCGGGCTACCGCGCGGGCCGCGCTTGAGACCGCCGGGCCCGACGCCGGACTCTTCCTCGCACTGGCCCGCGCCCATGTGGCAGAGGATGACGACGACCATGACGACGCGGCCGAGCGGGTCTTCCGTGAGGGTCTGGACACGTTCCCGCACGACATAGGCTTGCTTGCCGGGTACGCCGAACTCTGCGCCCGTACTGACGCGCTGGACCGGCCGGGGCGACATGCCCGGGGCCCCGCGCTCCTGGCCCGGTTGCGAGAACTTGCGCCGCATTCACCGGAGTTGCTGCGGGCCGAGGCTGCGGGAAGCTCCGTTTCTGCCAACGGCAAGGACAGTGCCTCGGTGCGCCGGGTGCAGTCGTTCGACGCGGCCCGTGCCTTCGCCTCAGCGCCCACGCCTCAGGCTGCCGCTGCTCAGGCCGCGCAGTGGGCCGCCGCGGCCCCGCACGTTCTGCGGCTCGCCGTGCTCGCCGAGACAACGGCCGCCCTCGCCGCCCCCGGCCGGACCTGGCCGCGCCTGCTGTTGCGTCGAGGCCTCGAATACCGCCTCGCCACGGGCGTGGTCGTCGCTGCGTTGATAGTCCTGCGCATCACCGTCCTGCCGGCGGTGCCGTACGGCGTGGCGGCGGGAGTGGGGCTGCTGCTGGGCCTGCCGTTCCTCAGTCTCCGCAGACAGCTGGCTACCGCCCGCGAGCGGGCTGCCGAGCGGATGGCCGCAATCGCTACCGAGGCCGCATCCGGCGACGAAGCGGGCGCCGGGGCCGAAGGCGTCGAGGCGCCGGAGCTGCCGCCCGTGCCGCGCGTCACTCCTCGTGAGTACGTCTTTGCCGGAGCCGGACTCGCGCTCCTGCTATGCATTGGCGTCACGGCGTACGCCTCCTCCCTCACGTATCCCCGCTACGACATCGTCGCCCACGACACCTTCCGGGGCCTGCAAGGCTTCGACCTCCGTGAGGAGTTCGACCCGTTCGACGCCGTGCCCGACGGGGAGAAGGAAGGGTCGACCGCCCGGGTGTACGTCGCTCAGGACGCTGCTCCTGACGCCGCTGCCGAGTACCTGGTGGCTGTGACGACCGGAGACTTCCACGAGATGCGGGAGTCGTACGTGTACGACGGCGGGCTCCTTCCCGAAGAGACGGAACGGGTCGGCACCGTCCACGACACCTGGCGGGCAGGGGCCGGTCCGCACGGCGCCTGGATGCAGTGCCTCACGTACACCGAGAGGGCCACCGGCACGCTGCGGGCGATGTGCGTGTGGGGCGACAAGGGCAGTATCGGCATGGTCCTGTTCACGGCTGCAGACATGAACCGAGACGCGGTCGAGGACACAGCCCGGTCCGTCGGCGCCGACTTTCTCCGGCCCGCTGAGGACTGACCCACTACGACGCGACTGGACCGCCGAAACAGGCTGCCGCCCCGCCCTGCCCCCAACTTCCCGCGCGCTTGACCCTCCGGTCCGAGGCACGCGCCCGATCCGCCCCTCCTCTGAGCCGTACAGGTGTCACAAAGCGCCACCACCGGCTCAAGACCCCTCCCGACCAGGTAATCAGGACACACACCGCCCACACACAGCGCTCTCCTGCAACAGGCACTCGCGCACGGCTCCCCCTTGGAAGGCACCTGTGACACGAACAGGGTCGACACAGCAGCTCCAGGGGCGCTTACAGGGGCACAGGTAGCCCCCGCTCTGCCCAGGCATGCCTTCGACCGGACTCAATCGACTGTGTAGGCCTTCTCTCCGACCATGAATGGGGCGTCGGCAGGGCCCTTGATGTAAGGGCCCCGCCAGATCACACGGTGCTCCTGGGTACTCGGGTACCACTGGCGGACCTTGTGCATCCGTACGGTCCAGCGGTGGTGGTAGCCCGGCTTGTGTCCTCGTCGTCCGCTGAGCGTTGGCCTGGTACCTGGTGGGCGAGACGGATGACCCTGACATCGGGATCGGCCGGTGCTGCTCCTTGGGGGATCCGGCGTGGTGCGCCGCCGGGCTCCTGCGGGGCTCCGAGGATCGTGACGGGGTGCAGGCTCGCCCCCGCCGGGGGCGAGCCTGCCGATCGCTCAGGCCGATCGCTCAGGCCGATCGCTCAGGCCGACCGCAGGGCGTCCGTCGGAGACGCCTTGGCCGCGCGCATGGCCGGGTAGATCCCGGCGACGGCGGCGACGAGTACGGAGACCACCGGGCCGCCGCCGACCGTGTAGTACGGAATGGAGACCGGCCAGCCCTGGACCAGGGCATAGCCGTAGACGGTGAGACTGCCCAGGGTCAGGCCTGCGATGCCTCCGATGAAGCCCATGAGGATGGCCTCCAGCAGGAACTGGGCTGCGATCTGCCCTCCGCGGGCGCCCAGTGCGCGCCTCAGTCCGATCTCGCCGCGGCGTTCCATCACGCCCACCACCATGGTGTTGGCGATGCCGACGCCGCCGACGAGCAGGGCGACTCCGGCCAGGGAGAGCACCAGTCCCGTGAGCGCGCCCTTGGCCTCGTCGCGTGCCAGGAGGAGGTCGGAGGGGCGGCTGACGGCGACGGTGCTCGGACTCGCCGGGTTCGCTGTGGCTGCTGCCACTCTCTGGACGTCGGGCACGCGTTCGGGGTGGGCGCGCACGTAGACCGTGGCGGCGGAGCCGTCGGCGTCCAGGTGGGCTGTGGCCTGGGGCCAGCCGACGAGTGCGGCGGTGTCCAGTTCGGGGGCCAGTTCGTTGGGTGCGAGGATGCCGGCGACGGCGTAGGACTGGCCGCCCAGCCAGACCCGTTCGCCGGGCGTGGTCACGCCCAGGCGCTGGGCTGCTTGGTCGCCGAGCACGGTGACGGGGAGCCGTTCGCCGGCCCGGTCCAGCCACTTCCCGCTCCGCAGCGAGCCGTGCAGGACGTCGAGCAGGTTCGGCCGGGCGGCCAGCACCGTGATGCTGCCGGTCTGCTGCTTGGGCACCAGGTTGTTGCGGTAGACCTCCGCCTTGGTGGCCCCGACCGCGGTGACCTGCTGCACCGGGGCGATGTTCCCGAGCATTTTCTCGGCTGTGGACGGCAGGGGTACGAGCTGCTGCGTGGCGTCCTTCCCGGCGGCGACCGTGATCAGGTTCGAGCCGAGCTGGTCCAGGCGGGCCAGCAGGTGGGCCTGGTTGGAGGAGGAGATCCCGGTCACGGCGACGACGGCCGCGATACCGAGCGAGATGCCGAGGGCCGACAGGGCGGAACGCGTCTTCCGTGTACGCGGACCGATCATGCCCAGGCGCAGCAGGTCGATCAGGCGCAGCCGGGTCCGGCGGGTGCGGGCGCTCATCGGACGACTCCCGCCGGGTGGGGGCTGCGTTCGTCGAAGTCGATCCGGCCGTCCCGGATGCCCACCCGCCGGGGGAAGGAAGCGGCCAGATCGCGGTCGTGGGTGATGACGACGACGGTGGTGCCGTTGGCGTTCAGGGCGCGCAGCAACTCGACGACGGCTGTGCCGGAGACGCTGTCCAGTGCGCCGGTGGGTTCGTCGGCGAGCAGCAGCGCGGGGCGCCCGACGAGGGCGCGGGCAATGGCCACGCGCTGCTTCTCGCCGCCGGAGAGCTGGTCGGGGCGATGGTCCAGTCGGTGCTCCAAGCCCACCTCCTGCAGGGCCTCGACGGCGGCGGCGTGCCGCCGCGCCGCCGGGGCGCCGCTGTAGAGGAGGCCGGTGGCGACGTTCTCCACCGTCGTGAGTCCCGGCAGCAGGAAGAACTGCTGGAAGACGAAGCCGATCCGGTGGGCGCGCACCGAGGCGAGTTCGGCGTCCGACAGCCCCGACAGATCGCGCCCTTCGAAGCGCAGCCGCCCGGCGCTCGGTCGGTCCAGCGAGCCGAGGAGGGCGAGCAGGGTCGACTTGCCGGACCCGGACGGGCCCACCACAGCGAGGAGTTCCCCGGCCTCGATGGTCAGGTCGACGCCGTGCAGCACGCGCAGCGGCGGGGAACCCGGGTACTCCTTGGTGACGGCTGTCAGTTCCAGTACGGGCGTCACTTGGGGATCACCACCTGGGTGCCGGGCTGGAGACCCCCGGAGACCTGCGCCTGGGCGTCGGCGATCAGACCCAGCCGCACCTTGACCAGACGGGTGACCGTGCCGTCGACGACCTTGACGCCGTAGCCTCCGCCATCCAGCGCGAGCAGCGCGGTGACGGGCACGATGAGGGCGTCGCTGACGCTGTCGCCCACGACGGTGACCGTCACGGAGGACGGCCCGGCCTTCCGTGCCTGCTGCTGGCTGTCCAGGCCGATGGTGACGGTGGTCTTCTGCTGATCGCCGCCCCCGCCACTGTCGCCTTCGCCCTGGCCGGTGGAGCCGCCGCGGATCAGGGAGCGGACGCGTCCGGTGACCGTGCTGCCGTCGGACAGCCTGACCTCGACCTTGCCGTCGGGCTTGAACCGGGACAACTGGTTGTCGGCAGGCCGCACGGTGGCGACGAGGCCGGTGCCGCTCACGGTCATGACCGAGGCCGACCCCAGTGGCGCGCCGAGCTGTACGCCGAGCTGCTGCACACGCACGCTCGCCTGCGGCAGCATGACCACGCTGCCGAGCGTGACCGTCCCGGTCTGCTTCACCCCCAGCGACTTCTGCCACCGCTTGATCGCGATCTCGGTGCCCTTGGTGAACTTCTCGTCGATAGCAAGGCCGAGCCCGTCGGCGTACCCGAGGTCGGCCAGGTTCCGCTTGAGCTGCTGCACGTCGGGACCGTCGCCGGCGCCGGGTCCCAGGTCGCGCCACAGGGGGCGGCTGCCCCGCATCAGGACGACGGCTCTGCCGTCGGCCTCGTACAGCTTCCCGCCGGGCTTGACGACGGCGCCGACGGCGGGGAGCGCGGTGACGGTGCCGCGGCCGGCGGCGACGACGGGCGTGGGCTCGTCGTAGCCGAGCGTCCCGGCGATCTGGATGCCGCTGGACAGCGACCCCTTCTGCACCACGACGGTGCCGTACTCGACGGGCGGTTTCCCGGCGCCGGACTCCTTCTGCTCCCACGGGCGCGTCACGCCCAGGACCGCCGCTCCGGTGATCGTGGCGGTCAGGACGAGCGGCACGACGACCCTCCGGCGCTTGCGGCGCCCGCCCTGCGGGGTGGGTGCGGGCCCGGCGGGCGCCTCGGCGGGCGTATTCGTGGTCCGGGCCATGGTCACTGGCCGATCCGGTAGCCGGGCATGGGCAGCTTGCTGCAAGCGGGCTGGATGGCGTCCCACTTGGCCGGGTCGAAGGACTGGTTGGTGAAGACGAGGATGCCGTCCTTCGGGTCGGGGTCGGGCATGTCCGGATAGCCGTTCTTCCTGCCGCACGCGACGAAGGCGCGCGCCATGTCGACGAACTTCTTGGTGTTCTTCTCCTGGACCTGGTGGATGCCGGGGTTCTTCTCGTCGCAGACCTTGGCTGCCGCGTCGTATCCGCCGACGGGGGCGGAACCGGTGCCCGTCGCGGGGACGGAGATATTGCCCTCCTTGTCGATCAAGACCTGGGTCTGCCCCTGGGCGTGCATACAGCTCACCCAGGACTGCTTGATCGCGGCGTCGTCCTGCGGCTTGCCGCCGCCCGACCCGTCGTCTCCGGCGACCTTGGGGGCCTCGTCCGGGGAGGCGGAGCAACCGCTCATCACCAGGGTCGCGACCACGGCGGCCGCCGCTATGAGCGTCCGCCCGATGCGCTCGCACATGTTTCTGCTCCTCGCTGATCTCGACGATGACGCCGATCTCGACCACGGCGTCGAAACCGTTCTACGCAGCCACCGGTGAGACACGCGTGATCATCTGCCTAACCCCTGGCTAACGCACCCGGCGGCATCCTGGACCGGGTCGGGGCTCAATACCCGACGTCAGCTGACCGGAGAGGCGGAGCAAGGACGACATGCGTGTGCTCATCGTCGAGGACGAGGAAGAACTGGCCGCGATGCTCGCGGAGGGCCTGCGCGGTGAGGGGATGACCTGCGACGTTGCACACGACGGTGTTCGGGCGCTGGAGATGACGGCCGCCGCCGAGTACGACGTGCTCGTACTTGACCGGGACCTGCCCCAGCTGAGCGGCGACGCCGTCTGCCGGGCGCTGAACGCGGCCGGATACCCGGCGAGAATCCTCATGCTCACCGCCGCCGGAGCCCTGACCGACCTGGTCGACGGCCTCGGCCAGGGCGCCGACGACTACATGTCCAAGCCCTTCTCCTACCTGGAGCTGGTCGCCCGGCTGCGCGCACTGGCCCGCCGCGTCGCCCCAGGCAGCTCCGCCACGGTGCTCAGCCGTCATGGAGTCAATCTGGACACCGTCCGCCGCGTCGCGGAGCGCGACGGGCGCCCGCTCAAACTGACCCCCAGGGAAATGGGTGTACTGGAGATCCTGCTGGCCGCGGACGGCGCCCCCGTCACCGCCGATGAGCTCAAGGACCGGCTCTGGGATGCGGCGTTGGACCCCGCCACCACCGCGATCCGGGTCACTGTGCACGCCCTGCGCCGCAAACTCGGCGAGCCCCGGCTGATCAGCCACACCCCCGGCTACGGATACCGGCTGTGACGGGGCCGAAGCCGGGGCGCACGGCCGCACGCCTCGCGTTTCCGCACCGGCTGCCCCTGCGCGGGCGCCTGACCCTGGTGACCACGCTGGTCTTCCTGATCCTCGGCAGCGGGCTGGTCCTCCTCAACTGGCTCAGTGCCCGGCAACTCATCGAGGACAACCGCTACCTCGTCGTCCCCGCCGTAGCGACCGTGCCCGTGCAACCGGTCGATCCCGCCGTGCCGGACACCACCGCAGCCCCTCTGCCTACCGACCCAACCCTGCCGGCACCCAGCGTGGCCCCGGCGGCGCCCGTCACCCCTGCCGAGGGATTCGAGGACTTCCAGGACCAGGTCCTCACACAGGTCCTGACGCGATCGCTGCTGTTGCTGCTCGTCCTCACCGCACTCGCCGCGCTGCTCGCGTGGTGGGCGACCCGCCGCTCGCTGCACCGCCTCAACCAGGTGACCTCGGCGGCCCGCCGCATCAGTACCGGCAGCAGCCTCGACGAACGACTCGCCCTCACCGGCCCCCACGACGAGGTCCGCGAACTCGGCGACACTTTCGATGCCATGCTCGACCGGCTCGACCGCAGCTTCGACGCGCAGCGGCAGTTCACAGCCCACGCCTCGCACGAGCTGCGCACCCCCCTCACCCTCCAGCGCACCGCGCTGGAGATCCCACTGGCCCAGGGGCGCGTCCCCGACGACCTGAAACCCGCCCTCCAGAGTGCCCTGGACGCCAACGCCCGCACCGAGCGCCTGATCACGTCCCTGCTGACCCTGGCCCGCGGTGAGAGCGGCACCCAGGTGCGGCATCCGGTCGACCTCGCGGACGCCGCGCGAGACGCAGTGCGGGACCTGGCCGAGGAGACGCGAGCCGCCGGCGTCCGCGTCACCACGGCGCTCGCCCCGGCCCCCGTCGCCGGCGACCCCGCACTGCTGGCCCAAGTGGCCGTGAACCTGATGGCCAACGCAGTGCGGCACAACCACCCCGGAGGTACGGCGACGATCACGACCGGCATCGTGGCCGGGCGCGCGTTCCTCGAGGCCGCCAACAGCGGGCCGGTCCTGGAGCAGCGGGACATCCCCCCGCTGTTCGAACCGTTCCGGCGCGGCCAAGGACGCCCCGGCAACGGTGTCGGGCTCGGCCTCGCCGTGGTCCGCGCCATCACGCTCTCCCACGACGGGACGATCACCGCCGTCCCACGCCCCGGCGGGGGCATCACCGTCCGCGTCGACCTGCCACACCGGGCCGCGACGCGGCCACCGCCGTAGGCTCAGCGCTGTGTAACCACGCCGCCTGGCCTCCGCACTGGTGGCCTCCCTGCTGGTGACAGCCTTGTCGTCGTACGCCGGAAGGACGAGCGCGACGGCCGACGGGACGCGGGCTACGGTCGTCGTGAACGCCGAGGTCTACAGGCTCGACCGCGACCGGCCGTGGGCGCAGGCATTCGCCTATGACGCCGACGGAAGGATCACCGCGGTCGGCACAGGACGCGATGCTCCTTGGCCGCTCCAGCCCAAAGCAGCTTCTGCGGCCTCGCGCCGTCACCCGACCGCAGCACCTGTACGCTGCACGGCAAAAAAGCTGGGTAGCCAACACCCTGGGGCGGGACATGGAAGATCGTGAGCGGTTCACTTTGCTGCGGATCACTGGCAAGTACGGCGGCAGCGTGGCCATTGAACTCGATGAATCCGGAGCGTCCGGCATTCCGGACACCAGCGGCGAGCTGATCGTGCACAACGACTTCGTGGCCGGACTCACTCGCACCTACGTCGAGCCGTACGACCTCGCTCCCTGGGAGCACGTGCTGGACGAGGTCGAGGCCGGCCGAGACGCGGTGTGGCGCGAGCACGCCCGCGTAGCCGAGATCGGCATCCAGCTCGTGGACAGGGAAGACGACCAGGACCAGATCACTGTCACGGTCGCCGACCAGCAGACGACCCGGGTGGCCATCAGCATGGAAGTGAACCGCGGTTGGATCGAGGAACAACGTGAGCTGCTCCATGGCATCCGCGAGGCTTGGAAGCACGTGCACCCGACCGCACTGCGGTAGCTGCCTCGGTGCGGCAGCGGAGTACCGCAACCTCTCGGCGAACCCAGGCCGACCGTGACCGGGCGCAGCATGCCACTTACGTGGCTCCTTCGCCCAGCAGCGACCAATCTCTGACCTGAGAATTCGCACAAGTCAGTCCAGTCAACACGCCGGGCGGCGCTCGGGCCCGTACTCCCGCGCTGGACGCGCTGGACGGGCTGGACGCGCTCAACGCGGAGACCGGCGCGGAAGCGGCCGGTGCGCAGGTCGTCGACGAAGGCCGCCACGGTCTGTCGGAAGCGGCGTCGCTGTTCCGCGGTGTGGCGGTCCATGTCGGCGTTGAAGCTGGGCAGGTCCTCGTACGTGGGCACGGTGAACTCCTCCAGGAAGCACACAGCCCCCGGCCGTACGGCCGGGGGCGGAGTGCTGTTCGTGTTGAGACGTCATCTCATTCGGTGAACCTGCGGCAGCTGAGGAGAGTGCAGGCGATGCTGGTGAAGGCGAGGAAGTGGTCAGCTTGCGTTCGTAGCGTCGGTGGAGGCGGCGGCAGCCGGCGAGCCAGGCAATGGTGCGTTCGATGGTCCAGCGGTGGCGGCCCCGCCGCTGTGAGGACTCGATTCCTTTGCGGGCGATGCGGTGGGTGATGCCCGAAAGACGCTGTCGGTAGTTGCCGCCACGTGCAGCCCGACGTGGTCACGAACACGATCGCCGCCAGCACCTCCCGGTCGCCACGCCGACGCCGACCACCGCCCTGGGGCCGAGACGGCGCCTCCGGCACCACCCGCTGGAACAGTCTCCACAGCTCATCCGGCACCAGCCGCTCAACAATCCCCACGACCTGTAGCGCGCCTACGCCTTGCTTGAGCAGATGGTCTCGGTCCAAGTCGCCTGGAGGTCACGGCAGACAATGGTGAGTGTGCCGTCCCAGCAGGCGATCTCGTGGCTGCAGCCGTCCCTGTGCGGCAGGATCTCGTCGAGAATCACAGCCCCGAGGTCCGTCCCTCGGTCCTCGTCGACGGGATCGATGATGAAGCCGGACACTCCCGCGTAGCGGATCAGCAGGTCTTGGTCGTGCTTCCAGCAGTTGTGCTGGAACTCGACCTCCATCTCCTCACCGCCGGCACCCCGGACGGCCCGAAGCGTCAGGTCCTTCATACATCGCCTGCTGCGGAAGTCGTAGTGGTCCGGGTCAGTGGCGAAAGCCCGGGCGCCCGGCGGCAGGTCACCGGAGATCGAGGGTAGGTGGCTCAGGTAGCGAGCCGGGTCCAAGACCCCTGACAGGTCGCCGATCTGCGCATCGAGATTGACGTACTCCATCGACCTTCGCCCCCGCCCATGACCTCCCACTGGCCGCCGAATCATCGCACAGACTCACCAACTGAGATAGGAAGCCGTATCTCAACCGAACGTGATCCGTTGATTTCTGCTGGTCAGGCATGGTGTAGCTCGGAATGAGAGAGACATCCGGCGTCTTGTTTCCGCTCCGTGGGCGAGGGGTGCGCGATGGCGTCAGTGCTGGGAATGCTGGAGGAGCGGGAGACAGCGGCCCGTGTGCGGGTGGAAGGGCTACGGGAGGAAGTCGCCCGGTTGGCTGAGGTGTTGGAGTCCGCCGAGATCGAGCTGGACCGGCGGGTGATCGCGGTGACCATCGACCACCGGATCGTCGCCTCGCTGGTGGCGGGCAGGGTCTCGTAGTCCCGGGCCAGACGGCGGGAGTTCATCAACCACGCGAACGTGCGCTCTGCCACTCACCGCCTCGGCAGCACCACGAACCCTGCCATGTCGTCGGTGCGCTTGACGATCTCCAAGGTCAAGGCGAGTTGATCCAGGCACCAGGCGACGAGGGAGCCGGTGTAGCCGCCGTCGGCCCACAGGAGGGTGATGTCGCGGTGCAGGCGGCGCAGCTGCATCGGCAGGCCCGCCGCGGCGTCCCGGTCGCCGATGTTCGCAGCCGTGACCGCGAGGGCCAGGAGCAGGCCGAGGGTGTCGGTCACGATGTGCCGCTTGCGGCTCGGCACCTTCCTACCGCCGGCGTAGCCGCGTGAGGCGGCCGGCACCGTCGCGGCGGCCCGCACCGACTCCGCGTCGATGATCCCCGCAGTGGGCTCGGCCTCGCGGCCCTCGCGCTCACGGACCGTCTCGCGCAGCCGGTCGTGGAACTCGGCGATCAGCCCGTGCTCGCGCCAGTGGCGGAAGGAGGCGTAGACCGGGCCCATGCGGGGAAGTCCGCGGGCATCGCCTGCCATGAGATCCCGCCCGCGACCAGGTAGCGGATCGCGTCCAACAGCTGCCGGTGGCAGTAGCCCTCGGGCCATCCACCCCGCCCCTGGAACCAGGCCGGTACCGGCAGCAACGGCCGGACGGCCGCCCACTCCCGGTCCGTCATGTCCGACGGATACCGGCGCACTCGGTCCGCAGTCACCCGATCAAGGCTCCCGTTCGATCGACAGCCTTCGAGATCGATACGGGCAACAACCACTTACGTCTCGGGATACTCCGGCAGGGCGAGCCAGTCCGACCAGGAGATCTCGCGGCCGAGGAAGCGCGGCTGCTCGAACGGCCAGTCGGCGGCGATCCACTGCGGCACCAGCTCGTCGAGGGCCTGCTCGACCTTGCTGTCCACCAGCTCGTCCACCACCCACCAGGAGATCTCGCCGTCCGCGCCGGCCCTCTCCGGTGGGTCGATGTAGACACAGCCGAGCAGAGCTGTCTCCGCCGCGTCGAACAGCGCGTAGTTGAAGGACTGGTGTGCGGCGATCTCCTTCTCGTGCCGCAACAGGTCGGCCTGGTCGGCCTCGTAGGTCATGGTGGCCGCGGGCCAGCCCCAGGCCGGGCCGAAGATGGTCCACAGCCGCTCGCGCGAACCCATCACAGCCGGATAGTCGAGCGGGGTGTCTGCCTCCCGGATCGGCCGCAAGTGATGGCCACCGCCCGGCAGCGGTACCAGGACGGGATGGACGAAGTCATCGGGAAGCCAGCTCATGGCGCCCGACCGTAGCAGCGCGCGGCCGTCCGCTCCTCTGGATTCTCCCCGTATACCGCCAGCTGCTCTCATGCCGGGCCGTCGCCGTCCCTCAGCTGCAGCCTTTCAACAGGAGTTCATCGAAAGAGCAGCACGTTGCACCAGAGTCCGTCAGGCCTGTAGGCGGCCTTGCGTAGTCAGGTCTCAGTGCCTTCCCCGGCCCGTGCGAGCGCAGTGGAGGACCGGCCCCCGGCAACCCGACTCGGCACCGAAGCCTCGGGTGCGCCCCAGGGCGCCTCGCCAGCCCGTCATGGACACCCCAGTGAGGTTCGCCCAACGGTCGAACCTGCCATTGAGGAAGGTCAGTCACTGTGTCTCAGACCAGCAGAACATCCGGTCCTTCGCCGACCCGCCGCAGCGGACAACCCGTGCTTCCCAGGCGGAGCAGACCGCACTAGCCATTGCTCAGACCACTCCCCGTAGCCCAGCACCACGGGGAGGCCGCCCGCCTTTTCGTAAAGGGAAACCGCATGTCGCAGTCGCACGAGCCCTGGTACAGACACCGCCCGCCGCCTTGGCCTGTGCCGGACAATCCGTACGCCCCCGACGGGTACGGCCCGCCACCGCCCCGCCCACCCCGCCGCCGTTGGCCGCTGGTTGCCGCGGTCCTCGCGCTGCTGCTGCTCTTCGGTGCCGGCACGTACGTCCTCGTCGAGCGTTCCGGAGCGGACAGTGCCCGGGCGGACCACGCCGGAGCAGAGAGCGGCGCTCCATCGGCCACGGCGCCGCCGAAGGCGAGCGCACGCCCCACCCCGACGCCCTCCCGCGTCCCCACCACCGCGGAGATCGCGCGGCAGCGCCGGGCCGGCGAGGCCGCCGCCTGGATCGTCGACGACCGCACCGACCTGCCCCGCCGGAACATCCCGACCGAGGACCTCTGGATCATCGGCGACACCGCCGTCCAGGCCGTCTACAAGAGGGTCGTCGCCCACCGGCTCAGCGACGGCGCCCAGCTGTGGAGCGTCGATCTCCCGACCCCCGTCTGCGAGACCCCGGTCAATGCGACCCCCGACGGCAAGGTCGTCATCGTCCTGCAGAACGTCGAAGGCTGGACCGGGACCCGGTGCAACCAGCTCCAGATGATCGACCTGCGCACCGGCAGGGCGGGCTGGCACCAGCAGCTGACCGAGACCGGTGCGGGGGACGGCACGATCATCGTGGACAGCGCGATCAGCGGGGGGACTGTCGTGATCGTGCAGAGCATGAAGGCCGCCGCGTACAAGGTCGCCGACGGAAAGAAGCTGTACGACATCCCCATGGAGGACCCCGGGAAGTGCTACCCCGGCAGGGTGGCCGGCGGCAGCCGGCTCCTGGTGCTCGCCGACTGCGCGATCACCTCGATGGAGAAGGCGTACGACCAGGTCCGGGAGATCGACCCGGCCACGGGCAAGGTCCGCTGGCGCCACCGGACGGAGCCGGGCCGGAGGATCGGCCAGGTGCTCTCCGTCTCACCGGCCGTGATCACTACCGCGCACCGGGAGACCCATGCCGAGGACTGGAGGGTCGTCGCCCTCGGTCCTGACGGCAAGGTCCGCAGGAGCATCGATCCCCGGCCGAAGGGGTTCAAGCACTGCGGAGACACCATCGACACCAGTGACAACGCCCAGGCCTGCCGGGAGGCCGTCGTCGGCGGAGGCCTCGTGCTCCTCGGCGGCACCGACCGCGTCGGTGCCTACGACCTCGGCACCGGGAAGCTGGTCTGGGGCGTGAAGGCCGAGGAGACCTCGTACGGCTACTACCCCTTGCGCGTCGGACCGGGCAGGACGGGGATCGTCTACCAGGTGGGCACACTCCAGGCCCCCGGGCGGGTCTTCCGGATCGGTCCCGGCGGCGTGGACACGATCAAGGACGTGCTGCAGCTCCCCGCATCCACCGCGAAGGTGGAGTTCGGGATGGGGACCGTCGGTGAGAACGCCTACGTGGGTGACCGGCTCGTGATCACGCCCGCCGGTCTGAGCGGCAACGACGCCCAGCACGAGCCCCGCATGCTCTCCTTCGCCCCCTGACATCGACGCGGTCGACTTCGACGAGCACCCCAACGTTGTCGATGACCCGCCGCATGCGGTTGATCTCTCGCTGGTAGCCCCCCCCGCCGCCGTAGGGGGCGGGGGCGCCGGTGCTCCACAGCGTGTTGCCGCGAGAGGCGGGTCCGATTCTGCGTCTACGGCTGTACGAGCGTCGCCCGCTCCCGCTGGTGGAACGGTCTCAGCACACCGGGCTTCGTGCAGTCTCTTGGCCACGGTCCAGAAGACCGGGAGTTCGGAATCGAGGTTTTGGCACTGAAATCGGACTGCAGGGAGCATGAATCGCAGGGTCACAGCCTTGCTGTGCCTGGCAGGGGGTTCACGGGTCTGGCTGACGATCGGTCACTGCTCGTGTCGCGCCACGTCGTCTCTTGGAATCTTCAGGTCAGGAGTCCGGCCGGTGGTGTCGCCGGACGGCGTCTGTGGCTTCCAGTCCCTGACGTGCCATCCCGAATTCGCGAGCATGGTCGTCGGCTCCGGGCAGGGCCAGAGCGGCCCGGAACTCCTGCTGTGCATCGGTGTGGCGGCCCATTGCCGCGTAGGTGCTGCCGAGCCGGATGCGAACCCCCATCTCCAGCCATGTGCTCGTGTGCGGGGTGAGCGCCGACAGCGCCTCATGGTGGAGATCGACGGCCGAGCGCAGGTCACCTCGGGTGTGCTCCGCGGCAGCCAGCCGTGACAGGGTCGCCGCGCGCAGCGGCAGGTTCTCGACCTCGTCGGCCAGCGCGGCGGCCCGCCTCAGCAGGTTCGTGGCCGCCTCGTACCGGCCGAGGGCCAGCTCGATCTCGGCCACGAAGCACAGGGTGCTGCTGATCGTCCTGGGGCGGCCGTTCTTCTCCGCGAGTGCCAGGGCAGTGCTGTAGTGCCAGAGCGCTTCTTCGTGCCGTCCCAGCTGGTGATGGAGGGAGCCGATGTTGCAGTGGGACACCCCCGTCAGCCAGTCGTCGGCAAGGCCGGATGCCAGCCTTAGTGCCTTTTCCAGGCCGGAGAGCGCCTTCTCAGTGTCTCCCAGTTGCCCCAGTACGACGCCCGTCCCGGCGATTGCGCGGGCCTCTTCTCGCACGTCGCCCCCTGCGCGGCTGTAGAGCAGCGCCTCAGCGAACCATGCTCCAGCCTGCCGAAACCGTCCCTGGTAGACATCGAGGACACCCATGCAGTTGCGCAGCGCTGCGGGCATCCGCCGATCGGTGGCGGCATCCGCGCACGCCAGGGCGAGCTCCAGGGCAGTACGGCACTCGTGGTGGTGACCGTGTCCGGCCAGGTGGTCGACGAGGGCTTCTGCGAGCAGACACGCGTGGTCGGCGTGGCCGCCGGCGGCTGCGAAGGCCACGACATCGACGAGCTCGCCACCCATCGAGCTCAGCCATACCGACGCCTCCCGCCACCCGGCGAAGGGGGAACGGGCAGTGGTCGAGCTGGGGACGGCCGCACCGGTGGCGAGTGCGGGAAAGCTGCCGGGCCCCCAGTCGCTGGCCATGCGGCCCGCCGCGGTGTAGAGGTGCAGCACGGCGTCGCGATCTTCGGCAGCTTCTTCTGGGGCCTCGCCGGCCACGCGCCGCGCATGCGCCTTGACGAGATCGTGCAGCCCGTACTGGCCAGGATGCGGCTGCTGCAACAGGCTGGCGTCGACCAGATCCTCCAGGACATCCTCTGCCTCTTCGCGAGAGCTGCCCAGCATCCAGGCGAGTGTGAGCCGGTCGAAGCGGGCCGTGGGATTGGTTCCCAACGCGCGAAACCCACGCTGCAGTTCCGGGCCGAGCTGGTCGTATGAGACCCGGAATGCGGCCTCAACGCTGCGGTCCTCGGCCCGCAGCTCCGCGAGGCCGTGCGCGTCGTCGGACATCCGGCGGGCGAGAAAGGCCAGGGTCCAGGACGGGCGGCTCTGCAGCCTGGCGCTCGCGATCCGCAGTGCCAAGGGCAGGCCGCCACACCGCCGGGCAAGTTCACGCGCCGCCTCAGGCTCCCCGACGGTCCGCAACCCCCCGACGAGCTCGCGGAGCAGTCCGACGGCAGCACCCGTACCCAGCGGCTCCAGCGTGAGCCGCAGGTCGGCGTCGAGGCCGGTCAGCCGCTGACGGCCGACGACCAGGACCCGACTGCCCGGTCCGGCCGGCAGCAGCGGGCGGACCTGCTCGGCGCTGCGTGCGTTGTCCACGACCAGCAGCAGCCGCAGGCCACTCGTGGCGGCGCGCCAGGCTGTGACGAGATCTGCCAGGACGTCTGTGGCGTCGTCGGCGTCGTCGGGTCCGTGAGGCCCGTTCGCAAGTTCCGGGAGCACGTCGTCCTCGCCGCGAACCGCACGGAGCATCCGGCGCAGGGCCCGCTGCGGGGTGACGTTCTCGTGGGCGGCGCCGTGGGCGTGCAGGTCGACGAAGAGACACCCGTCGGGGTGGGCGTCTCCGAGAGTCCAGGCGGCACGCACCACCAAGGCGGTCTTGCCCACGCCCGCCGTGCCATCGACCGTCATCACGGAGACCGCGTCCGGCGACACGGGGGTGGTGAGGAGAGCGAGCTCTTCTTCGCGCCCGACCAGGCAGGCGATGTCGCCGGGAAGTTCGTTGCGACGGGGCCAAGGACGAGCCCGGCCGGGGAGGTCGGTGCGATCGGACCCGGCGGGGTCGTGAGGCTGGTCGGTTCCGCTGGGGAGGCCGTCTCGGCCACCGGAGGCCGAGTGCCCGGGCGAGGGGTCCTGGGGCCCGTTTCCTTCGGGGTCGAAGGCTGCGGCCGGGCGCGGGCGGACGGTTCGGCCGAGCAACGGCAGATCGTCCCGGCGCAGGACGGCCTGGTGTATGCGGCGCAGCTCCTCGCCGGGTTCTACGCCCAGCTCGTCGATGAGCCGGCGGCGTGTCTCGGAGTAGACGGAGAGCGCCTCGGCCTGGCGGTCGCTGCCGTAGAGCGCACGCATGCGCAGGGCGGCGAGCGGCTCATCGTGCGGCTGTGAGAGGGGCGTCGACAGGAGGGTGTCCAAGGCAGCCGGGTAGTTGCCGAGCAACACCAGGCATTCCGCCCGGTCCTGGAGCAGCACGCGCCGTTGCCGGACCAGACGTTGCCGTTCGGCAACAGCGAGCGGACCTGGCAGACCGGGCAGAGGCTCCCCGCGGAACAGATCGAGGGCCCTGCTGCCGTGATCGAGTGCGGCATCCAGGTCGCCGGCGGCCTTTGCCCGCTGGGCGTTCCCGGCCTCCCTGGCGAGCTCGGCAGTGTCGGTCCGGACCCCGCTGGGCATGAGGCGATAGCCGCCGCGCTGCCCACGGATGACTGACCGGCCCCCTTCAGTGCCCGGCTCGTCCAGAGTCTTGCGCAGCGCGTAGACATAGCTCGGCAGGACCCGGTGTCCGGTGCCCGGGGGAGTGGCCCCCCAGACGTCGTCCAGGAGCTGCTGGTAGGTCACAAAGTCGGGCGAGCGCAGGACCAGAGCGGCGAGCACCGCCTGCCGTCGTGCCGGGCCCAGCACCAGCGGCGCGCCGGCGCGGCCGGCCCGGACCGGCCCGAGCAGATCGATCTGCAGATCACCCCCGGCATCGGCAGTACCCATATCCGATGAATTCACGCTCACGCCGAATCCTCATGCCCCGTGCGTCCAGTGCCTGCCCGCCGCAGAAGCCCCATTGCTTCAACGGGACTTCATCAGAAATGCAGCGTGCCACGACAGAGTCTGTCAGGCCCGTGAGAGCCGTGCAGTCAGGAGCCGCACCAATTATCGCCCGGCACGTACGAGCAGCGACCGGGACCCGACAGATCCGGCGTCAGCGCCCCGCCGAACCGGCGAAGAGATGAGGGACTTTGGGGCATGGACGGACACGACCAAGAGCAGTGGCCCCATGCGCGGGAGCAAGAATGAACACCCCTGATCCAGGTGCCCGCAGGGATACACCGGCAGATCCTCTGCCGCCCCCTGTGTGCGACGTCATAGCAAGCATCGTCGATGCCGTACGCGCCGGTGACGACGCCCACACCGACCGCCTCCTGGACCGCTTCGTCCGCGTCGCAACCCCTGACTCCCTGTACGAATTGCGTCAACAGCTCGACCACGGCGTGGGATCGCAGTAGGAGGGCGCTCGGTGTGGGCGAATTTCCGCTCATGCCCTAGCAGGCGCCTCGCCGGGTAGGTGCCGTCCCGTCCGACACTGCGGCGGCCTTTCGAGGCAATGTGATTCATGTCATCTCACCCTGCATTGCATTCACAGCAAGCCTCTTTACAAGAGCGGCTGCACAGCGGACCAAGGAGATTCCCATGGCTAATTCGTTACTCACTCGCAAGGCAGGAGCGGCCCTGGCCGTGGCGGCCGCACTCACGGTCACGGCTGCCGGGCCGGTTCACAGTGCGCCGACCCGGACTGCCGACCAGGTGATGCAGGATGGACTCAACGCGGCAGTCGCTGCCGGGTACCCGGGTGCCACGGCACTGCTCCGCAAGGACGGAGCGAGCCGGTACCTGTCGGCGGGTGTCGGCGACCGGATCACCCGGACGCCGACGGACCCGAAGGCGCAGGTGCGCATCGGGAGCAACACCAAGCCGTTCATCGGCGCCGTCACCATGATGTTGGCCGATCAGGGGTCGCTGTCACTCGACGACACCGTGGACCGATGGCTGCCGGGCGTGGTGACCGGGAACGGCAACGACGGCAAGAAGATCAAGATCCGCCAGCTGCTGAACCACACCTCAGGCGTGCCCGAATACCTCGACAGGGTCAACGCGGACGCGTACAACAACCCGAACAAGCCCTTCCCGCCGGCACAGTTGGTGCAGCTGGCCATGCAGCGAGGACCGCAGTTCACGCCGGGCACGAGTGTCAAGTACAGCAACACCAACTTCATCCTGCTCGGGATGATCATCAAGTCGGTGACGGGGAACGAGCCGGCCGTCGAGGTACAGACCCGCCTCATCGACCGGCTGGGCCTCACCGGCACGAGTTACCCGACGTCGGATCCGAAGCTGTACGGCAACCACGTCCGGGGGTACTCCGTTCCCCTCTACTACTGGGGCGAGCGCCCCTACGTCGACGTCACCACCCTGAACGTCCAGTTCTCCGGTGCGGCGGGTGCGATGGTGTCCACCCTGGACGACTTGGCGGCTCTCCACGAAGCGCTGCTCGACGGCACCCTGCTCTCCCCGGCGATGACGGAACAGCTCAAGACCCTCGTCCCCTACCCCGACCAGCCCAACTTGTCCTTCGGGCTCGCCCACGAAGTGGTGAACGGCCCGGGCGACTGCGGCAAGGTCTGGACGAAGGGCGGCGCCATCTACGGCTACTACACCGCCGTCCTCACCCGTGAGGACGGCACCCAGGCCGCCGTCGCCACCAACCAGTACAACATGGCCGGCCCTGCGGGGGCCGGAGTGGCGAACCTGACCAACGCTGCCCTCGACGCCCTCTGCGCCCTCTGACGGTCTCCCGCACGCTCGACCCAGTACAGGCCTCGGTCTTCCGAGACGGCCGGTCGAATGCACCTCGTTCGACGGGCCGTCGCGGTGTCATGCGACGGCCCACCCCGAAGTGCACGGGGGACATGACAGCCACAACTGCCCGTCACAGGAACCGAGCGGGTGTGCCCGCTGGTCGACGGGGTACGTTCGAGTGCCCGGTGACCGGCGTCCTCCTGGCTCAGCCTGGCGGGCGGGAGGCCATCCGTTCGGTGAGTCGTGTCAGATCGGAGGCCGCCTCGCGGAGCTCCTGCTCGTGTCCGGTCCTCTCGAAGAGCGCGACGGCCTCGCGGAAGGCGACGGCGGCTTTTCGGCCGCGGCACAGACTCCTCAGAGCACGGCCCAGGTGGTGGTTGATGCGGGCTTGCCGTTCGAGGTCGCTCGACGTGCCGATGAGAGCACGAGCGCGTTCCAGGACGGCCGTGGCCTCTTCGTACCGTCGTATTCTGCTCATGGCCAGGCCTGCGGTGGCCCAGGCCACGGCCTCGCCGTGCCGGTCTCCGATCCTGGCCGCGGCCCGTTGCGCGAGTGCGGTCAGCGGGATCAGCTCGGCGATGCGGTCCGGCGAGTCCAGGTAGGGGGAGGGGAGCGCCGGCAGGGAGACCGTGAACTCGGGGCGCACGGTGGTCGCGGCTCGGGCGAGGGCGAGCAGGGTGGTCAACTCGGCGTCCAGCCATCCCGAGGCGGCCCGACGGTCGGTGACTCCGGGCGCCGGGGGAGTCTGTGCGTCGTCGTACAGGTGGGCGACGGCGGCGCGTACCTGGGACTCGTGCCGGTCGAGGAGCGCGCAGAGGCGGCTCGCCCCGGCCGGCTCGGGATCATCCTGAGCGTAGGCGTGGAGCGCGGAGATGGTGGCGTCGCCCGGTGCCGGTGCGAGAAGTTCGGGCAGCGTGCCCTCGAAGGTGGGCAGCCGCCGGGCGAGGAGCTGCCAGAAGCCGGGGCCGAAGCGGCGTGATGCGGATGTGAGGTGTTCACCGCAGAGCCGGCTCCACGCGTCCCCGTCCGGAGCGCCGGCAGGCAGGTCCCGCCCGTAGAGCAGGGCCGCGGTGGCGGGTCGCGCGGTCGCCAGGGTCGTGCGGTCGTCGAGGAACCGGGCGGAACGGACCGCGTGGATCGTCGGCCGGGACGTGCCGGCAGAGGTGTGATGGGAGACGGGGGCGGACTCCGAAAGACGGGTGAGGGCGATGCGGGCGCACTCGGGGCCCTGGCTCGCCAAGTCACTCAGGTGATGGTGCCGTCCTTCCCCCGACAGCACCTGGAGCAAGGCAGCGGGACAGCCGGGCCGGGCGGCAAGAACCCACAGCACCGAGTTCGGCAGCGGCAGGGTGTTGTGCGCCTCGACGAGTTCGTCCCATGGCGTGCTCCCGCCGCCCTCGCTGTCGAGCGAGAGCTGCGCCTGGAGGGGGCCGGGGTGCGCGCGCAGCCAGGTCGCCAGGTCCTCGGCCCGGGGCTGCTGCGGCAGTCGGGCGGAGTTGAGGCGGCGCAGGCCCGCGTCCGTGAGGGCGCGACGGTCGAGCTGTTCGTCCAGCGCACCATCCAGTCCGTACAACCACCCGGCCCCCGCGATCTCACCGTTCCAGGAGTACAGGCCGTCGCGCGCCCAACGGGCGAAGAGCGGACGCGGAGGAACGCCGCCCGCTTCGAGTCTCGACAGGGCGGTGGCGAGGAGAGCATGTCCCGTGCGGATCCCACGGCGTCCAGCGCATGCCTCGGCGCCCCGCGCGAGGGCCTCGTCGTCGAGGCCGGCGACGAGGGAGGGGAGGAGCTCCGGCGGTGCCTGGACCAGGACGCGCAGATCGGGAGGACGACACCGGGACCGCGTCGGCTCGCCGAGCCCGTCGATGAGCTCGCGCAGGCTGCCCTTGTGCCAGGGAAGTCGTTCAGCGACGGCTGCCCACGCCGTCCGATCCGAACCCAGAGCTGCCCGCAACTGGGCGCCGACCGAGTCCCAGAACGCCAGACCCTTCTCGGTGTGGCTCCGGTCACCGTTATCGACGGCTGCGAGGAGCCGGTCGAGCCGAGTCGTCGCACACATCACCTCGCTCGTCCTGTCCGTGGTCAGCAGCAGACGTAGCAGCGGGGTCCGCAGCCAGGACAGATGCGGCAGAAGCAGAGCGCGGACGGGATCGGGCAGCTCGTACGGAGGAGGCGGGGGCGGTGGGCCATCCCACCGCTGCTCCCGGAGCATGTCGATCGGCCGCTGCTTGGCCGGCCGGTCCTTCTGCCGGGCCGCGAGGCGGTCGGCGACCTCCCGCCGCCAGGGCGAGAGCAGCGCCAGGGTCAGCCCGTCGGGACAGTCCCGGCGGGCTATCAGGCCACGCGACGCCACGGAGCCGAAGGGCTCCCGTGCTCGACGGCAATCGCCTCCCCATCGAACGGCCCGGCGTCGAGCAACGCGTCACAGTCCGGCACCGTCAGCGCGCCGCGCAGGGCGACGACAAGCTCCGCGGACGGCATCGCGCCACGCTCGCCGTCGTCATCGCGAACGACCGGAAGAAAGGGCACGGCCGCGGAGGCGAGTCCTGTCGCATCGAGCTCATCGCCGACACGCGCCGCATCGGCAGGGGGCAGGAGCGTCGCCGCCCACCTCAGCAGACTCAGGTGATAGGCCGCCTCGCGCGCGAGAGAAGTCTGATTCCAGGGGGACGTGAACGACTCCGCGTACTCACGGACGGCCGTTTCTGCCGCACAACGGATGGGCCCTGGAGCTCGCCCCATGCCTGCTCCGCGTCAGCCGCGCGAGGGCGAGAGGAGTCCGCGACGGTCCGCACACGGCGCTCCGTACACAGCGGTCCGTACGCCGTCGTCGGCGCCGTCGTCCGTACGCGGCCGTCCGTGCCGCTGATCGTCGAGAACGAGCAAGCTGGTGTCCTGGCGTCCTGGATGGCGATGATCGACACCGAGAAGGGGCTCGCGGTTCACGCATCACCGGCCGAACGGCTGCAACCGCAGCGAGGTGGGTGGGCCGGGCGCTGATTTGCAGGGCCGGCCTTCCGCGCGTCACCCTGATAGTCGAGGGCAGGTGCTGACGTGCACACCAGCGACGAGATCTACCACCGGGTGCTCTGGGACCCGCGCTTCGACCCCGAGCGGTTCGTGATGGGGATCGCCCAGCGTGGGGCCCCGCCGAAGCGGGTTCTGCTCGGCGACTTCGTGCCGGGCGGGGAGATCCCCTGGCACCGGGTGCTGTTCTTCGAGGCGGACGGCCAGGTCGTCTGGGACCGCGCCTCCGGCGTCGACCGGCTCGACGAGACACTCGTCGGGCAGGTCGGTCCCGTGCCGGCCCCGGCACCCGGCGACATCCTCGCCGTACCGTCGACGAACCGCACCGCCGTCGCCTGGCTGCCGCCGGCGGAGTTGTGGCCGCCGATCCAGCACATTCGCCGCGAACACGACCGGCAGATCCGCCGATGGCCGCCGCATGCCAATGTGCTCTTCGGCTTCGTCCCCGAGGCCGAGTTCGCCCGGGCTCTGCCGCTGGTCGCCGCGGCGCTCGCCGAGACGCCGCCGTTCACCGCCCGCCTGGCGGGCGTCCACTGGTTCGGACACCGCGAGGACGCCACCGTCTGGCTCGACCCGGCCGCCGCCGACCACGAGCCCTGGGCGCGGCTGCGGGAGTCCCTGGAGCTCCGCTTCCCGCTCTGCGGATCGCAGTCGCACGGCTTCACACCGCATCTGTCCCTCGGCCGTACCCCGGACCCGCACTCCCTCGCCCGCAAGGCGGAGGCCCTCCTCGGCCCCATGACGGCCCGAGTCGACGAGCTGGTCCTGCTTTCCCGGCGCGGCGACGAGCCGATGCGGGTCCGGGCCCGCGTCCTGCTAGGAAGCGGCGACGTACATCACCCGGAGAATCCAGCCCCTCCGGGCAACCCTCCGCCGTCACCGCCCGTCTAGTCAGACGCGGTCACGGGCTTCGGCCGGCCCAGCCGGCCTGCAACGAAGTCATGAGGACGCACCTATGCCTTCCGCAAGCGGCGCGGCCGAGAAGGCGCTCGCCGATCTTGATCGGGGCGTGAGGGCCGCCGTCGAGGCGGTGCGCCGGCTCACCGAAGCTGGTGACAACCTTCTTTCCTCACCGTCGGCGGAACCGCTGACCAGCGAAGACGTACCTACCGTGCGCCTGGCCTTCGACGTAGGACTCCGAGGCCATCTGAAGTGGGGATTGCCGCACTTCTGAGACTGATCAGCCTGGCCACAGCGTGAGACGGCCTCAAGACCAGCAGGTCACGGGCACGCGCTTCGCTACGAGCTTGGCCACGAGCTGTGAGCCATTACATCCAAGGCCAGGCAGCCCCGGCTTGTGATCGCACGCCTCTGCGGCTACCTGGTGACGCGGACCCGGAGCTTGTACGGTGCTCCGCTGCTGATCGCCTGTGCCTGCTCGGCGAAGTCGGCGCGGGTGAAGCCGAGGAGCGCGGCGTCGGCGGCCGCGCGGAGCAGCGGCACGATCTCGTCGACCGGTCGGCCTCGGTGCGTCTCGGCGACTTCGGTGTAGGCCCGCTGGTACGGAGTGCCATACGCGCTTGAGGGGTCACGCAGGAGATGGTCCATGTCCTGCGCACTGACGGTGATCTCACCCATGACCGCTCCCGGAGTTGCTTGGGCTCGGGTACCTCCCGAGCCTCTGCTTCGACGCTACGAGCCGCCACTGACAATGAGGGCCGCTGGCTGTGCGCTGCTCGCGTAGGTGCTAGGTCCTGTCCGATGGGTCAGGTGACCTGTCCATCCGGAGAATCGTTCGGACAGGTGTGGGGCGAGGTGATCTGTCGGATCAGGAGTGGGCTCGGTTAGAGCCGCATCTACCGACGAACGTAGGGCGGGGCGGGCGCTGGAAGAGTCACCGCAGGGTGATCAACGGAATTCTCTTCCGTCAGCGAACCGGGATTCCATGGCGTGATATTCCAGCACGGTTCGGGAAATGGAAGACGGTGCACGACAGGCATCGGCGATGGTCAGGGGATGGAACATGGGAGAAGATCCTGCGGGCCGTTCAGGCCGATGCCGATGCAGCCGGACGGATCGACTGGAGCATGGTCAGCGTGGACTCGACCTCCTGCCGTGCCCACCAGCACGCCGCCGGTGCCCGTGCCGAAGTGCCGCGCATCCCGGGTCGAGCTGGCCAGCCTGTTGAGCATCGTGCCGATGAGGCTTTGGGCCGCTCTCGAGGCGGGTTGACCTGCAAGATCCACCTAGCGGGAGAGGGCGGCCGCAGGCCACTCGCCTTCCTGATAACGCCAGGCCAGTGGGGCGATGCTCCACAGATGATCCCGACCCTCGAACGCATCCGTGTCCCACGCACCAGCGGCTACCGCCCACGAACACGCCCTGATCACGTCGGCGGCGACAAGGCGTACTCATCCCGCCAGAACCGCCGCTATCTGCGGCGGCGGCAGATCAAGCACACCATTCCCGAGCGCATGGACCAGCGAGCCAACCGCCAGCGCCGTGGCAGCGCCGGCGGTCGGCCCACTGGCTTTGACAAGGCGATCTATAAACGCCGCAACGAAGTAGAGCGGACGTTCAATGCGCTCAAATGCTTCCGGGCCGTAGCCACCCGTTTCGACAAGCGCGCCTATGTCTTCCATGGAACGGTGACCGTTGCATCGCTCCGGCTATGGCTCCGCTCGTAACCCGTCAGCAGCTTTGTCAGGGGACGTCCTGGCCGATCGCCCGGATCACGTCGGCAAGCCACACCAAGTGGTGACCCACGGCCTGGTCCTGGCGAGCAAGCAGATCCTCAAGATGCTGCCATGACTCCGAAAGCTGTCCGATCGTAAGGTCCTGGGGTTCGCTGGCGACGTCGTAGAGCTCGTCGACCGGGACAGACCAGAAGAGGTCTTCCTTGAGCGTCACGGTGGGCCCGGCCGACGCTTCGATGTGCCGTAGCGCCACGTCCAAAGCGCGACGGAGTTGATCGATCGGGATCTGCACGGGTTCGCTGGCCATGGGCACCATCTTTGCTCAGTCACGGCCCTGACCCATCGGACAGGCCCTAGTGGGCGCGTAGGCGTAGCTGTCAGTGAACGTCAGGGCCACGTCTGCCGCAGATGCGTGCCAGGCGCAGGCAACAGTTTTGGAAGTGTCCACGGTATCCGGCCCCGGTCAGCATTCCGCCAGGGCCGATGAGGCCGCGGAGTTCGGATCATAGGCCCAGCACCGGGCCGGGACCCGGACCGCTCTCACCAGCGCCCCGTCTTCCACCATGTCCACAGCGGAAGCCGGGGCGCGGGCAAGTGACCGTTGGACAGGCCAGAGGCGTGCGGGCTCCGGCTCGCCATCAGTGGCTGCCCAGAACGACCGAGGGCGAACCGTCCGAGGCATGCGATCCAACGGTGGCTGCCATGTGTCGGACGGGGCCTGGTGGCCGTCCGGCGAATCAGAGCGTGACGGTTCTCAGGGCGTGCGGCCGCTCGTTGCGAGGGCGCGGGTGAAGGCGGAGGCGTGGGGCTCCACCGAGGTCGGGGCGGCGAAGCCTTCGTACGTGCGGTACATCTCGGCGTAGCGCTCGACGACGCCGAGGAGGTAAACGCCGGTGTCCTCAGGCAGTGTGAAGTCCTGGCCCGTCGCACGGGCCAGGTCCCAGCCGTGCAGGGCGAGTTCGGCGACGAGCATGGCGGCGATCTCACCGGCGGGCATCGTGCTGCCGCCACCGAAGTCGACGTCGCCGTCCCACGCCTCGGGCTTCGCCCAGGCGGCGAGTGCCCGATCGAGCTGGGCCGCGTACCGCTCGGGCCAGTCGGCGTCGGCAGCGAAGTCGCGCGCGACCAGCTCGTCTGGAAGCTGGGTGCGCATGGCGCGGTGTTCGAGGCCATGCGAGGTGTAGAGGACGAGGTGGTTGGCGAGCTCTCGGACGGTCCAGCCGGTGCAGCCGGACGGTCCGGCGAGCTGCTCCGGGCTGATGCCACGGGTGACCCGGGCGGCTTCGGCGGCGCAGTTGGTGAGGTGTGCGTGGATCTCGTTCATGCAGCCCACGCTAGGGACCTGGCCCGCGTCGGTCTTGAACTTTTCCGACACATCTACGGAGGGGCCGAAGGTCCGGAGGGGGCGGCCGCCGGTGCGGCGGTTCGGAGAGAGTGGGCGTCGCGCCGGTCGAGCCACCGGGAACCAAGGCCGCAGGCGAAAGCCGTGTGGACGGCGCGGCGTACACGGTCGGCGCGGGCACAGCGGGCCGGCTGAGAACGATCGATGGCGATGGCGGCCGTGATGACGCTGAGGGCGCAGGCCATGTCGAGTACGACGAACGAGACCCCGCCGTCGCGTCCGTGCCAGGGCGACGGCGGGCCCGCGGGTGCGGCCTGAGGCCGTGAGATCGCTTCCTCACGCATGGTGATGACGGAGAGCAGGCTCTGGACGAGGCGGCCGGACCCGGCGAGGTCCACCTCGCGGACTCCCTCGAAGCGGGTGCCTTGACAGGCCGCAGCTCGCCCGACTTTTGGTTTCTGCCCCTGATCAGGCGCAGGAACAGCAGTAGCAGTAGCACATGAGCGCGCCGTAGCGCCCGACCTCGAAGGAGTACTCCGTGCCCGCCGGGACGTACATCCAGTCCCCGGCGGTGAGCTCATAGCCGTTGTAGACGATCGACCCGCTCGCGATGAACCGGATGCCGGCACCGCCGTTGTGCGCGTGCGGGGACGCCTGTGCACCCGGCTCGGCAACCGTGATGTAGAGCTGGGACTCACAGGCCATGTACACCGGAAGCTGCCACTTGCGGAACCCCGGTGGGACATTGTCGACCTCGAGAAGCTTCATCGCCTTCTCGACCCCCGCGTCCCTCGACGTGATGATGCGACCCTCGACGTCGAGTCCGCTCTCGCGGACAGCGCTCTTGATCCGCTCCACTCCCTGCTCGAACGTGAGCCTGTTGGGATCGAAGGTCTGCTGTGCCATGGACTTCTCCTTCTGTACGACGGTCACGGACCAGCCCGTGCGGCCGGTCGAAGGAGTGAGTTCCCCGTCTACTCAGGGGCCCACGACAGCAAGGGAGGTTTCACTGCGACAGCCGCATCGGGGTAACCGTGTGGCGCAGGCGAGTTCCTCCATCTACGACAAGGCCCCCTCGGCACCGTTCCCGGTCCGCAGTCCCCATCCCGATTCTCCCCAGAGGCCGGGTCAGAACTTCAGTCCCGAGCGGATGTGGACGGAGGCTTCCTTCGCCGCTCTGTGCGGAGCCGCACCGGTTTCCGCCCCCAGCGGCAGAACCAAGCGGCGCCGCTTCTCACGCGGCGCCGCCTCTCGTGCGGCGGGCACCGGGGCGCGTACGGCGCCCTCGACCTCATCGCTCTGGTCCGCATGGCCGGCGACTCCCGCGCCCGCGAGTGCGTCGTGCGTGGGACTGCCGCCGGCCGGACGAAGAAGGGGATCAATGCGACCTGCTGCAACACGCTTCAAGGGCGGCCCGTTACTGGGCGGGCGGGGCGAGCCGCTGCATCGTGCCGACGGGCTCCATGTGCTCGGAGAGTTCGTCCAGAGCCTTCAGCCACAGCTGGGGGAGGTCGGCGGCCGCAGTATGGGACTGGTCGTGGACGATCGTGATGCGGGCGGTGGTCATGGTTCGGGTGAGGGAGAAGTAGCCGAGCATGCCGGGGCTGTTCAGGCCGAAGATGCTGGCGGCGAGCGGGGGAGCGCCCAGGACGCGGTAGGTGCCGTTGATGTGGATGTGGCTGGTGGCCAGGCGGAAACCGGGGCGCTGCATCGAGCGGTGGAGGAGTCGGGGAGGTACGCGCAGGAGGGTCTTCCAGCCGCCCTCCCGCAGCCCGGAACCCTTGTGTGCGAGGGTCTGCCCGGCCACGGCCTCTAGACGGGCTCCCGGGCCGGTCGCGGTGCACGGCAACCGCAGCATCGCCGGCAGAGCGGCGTTCCCTGGCGTGAGTTTTGCCTCCTGCGTACGGACCGACATAGGCATCACCACCCGCAGGTCCTGCGCTCGGCCCGCCTGCTGCAGCTGCAAGGCCGCGAGCGCGCCGGTCACCGCGGTGAGGTACACATCGTTGGCGCCCACTCCCCACTGCGAAGCCACCGCCCGCAGGCGGCCGTCCGGGACGTCCGCGTACGCCATGGTCGCCAGCCCGCTCCCCGCCGTGTCGCACCCGGCGGGAACCGTCTCGTGCTCGGGGAACCTTCCGAACGGCGAGGTACGCAGCCACGCCCGCGAGGTACGTCGCGGCACGGGCGGCCGATGGGGGTACGGCCCTACGACGGGTGCGTCCGCCAGAAGCGCGGCCACCAGGTGGGCCGCACCGACGCCGTCCGTGACGGCGTGGTCGATGCGGAAGCACACCCGCTGCACCTGATCGACCCGACACGTCAGCATCCGCAGGTCCCAGCCGGCGGCCGGACGGGTGGGCAGAGCCTCGCGCAGCAGCGCGTCGGTCGCCTCGCCGAGCCGGCCGTCCACGTGCTCCGCGCGCACATGCAGCCCGGCCTCGGGCGGCGCGGTCCGTGTCCAGGAGCGAGCTCCTCCGACCGCCGCGACATTGAGGGCTTCCAGCCCGGGCGCCCGCTCGGCCACGCGTGCGCGCAGGTCGTCGAGCGCGAACGCCCCCGCGGGAAAGTCCAGGACGTGGACCACCGTCACTCGCGCGGGGCTGCGGTCCGGGAACAATGCGAACGCGCGGTCCAGGACGTTCATCCTCCCCGTACGGGTCACCGTCCCGGCACAGGACCTGTTCTCACTCTTCGAAACCATCCGGACCCGCATGAGGCACCTCGTATTCGATCGGCCGAAGCCCGCGTATGCGAACGAGGCGCGCACTCGAAGGGACACGGCATCTGGACCGCCCCAACAGTCGTCCGCCGTCCTGGCCGATCCTCGAAGGTCCCGGCGTCTCGCGTCGAGGCGATTGTCTTCACCTCGGGGATAGGGGATACCTGTGTGGCCCCGGACCTGCCGGGCGGATGCGCGTGAGGAGGCCGGCCCGCCCCTGCCCCCACCCCGCACGTTCGAGCGGGGCGAGGTACGGGTGTACGCGGAGGTCCAGTTGAGGGTCATGAACGACCACTTCTGGGGTGACACGGTCTCCGAGTCGTACTCGCCTCGGGGTGATCTTGCTGTCCTGCTGATTTCCCACGTCTTACGAGCCAGGCCTGCGCCCGAGGGCATGGCGCACAGAAGTTGTGCCAGAGATGAAAATGGCAGCAGTTGTTCGGCAGTGTCGGCAGAGCCCAAGCCGAGGTCTGAACTGAACGTCTGGGGTTGCTCGTCTGCGCCGGCCCGCAGTACCCACGGTGCGTTACCCGCATCCTGCGATCCAGATGATCTAGATTGCCCGGCTATGGGAGAAAGTGACAGAATCGCCCGTCGGTCGATGCTGAAGGCCATCCCCGTCGCAGGTCTGGCGGCGGTGGCCAGCGGGTCGCTGGGCTGGCGACGCGAGGCTGCGGCGTCGACCTTCTTCCCGCAGCCTGCTGTGTCGACCTCGCAGCCGGCACCCGATTCGCCATCGCCGGTGCTGGAGCAGACGCTCGACGTCCGGTTCACAGAGGTCTCGGTGCCGGGATACGGCCGGATCACCACGCGCACCTACAACGGGACGATCCCGGGCCCGACCGTGCGCGTGCGCGGCGGGCAGACTCTGCGTCTTACGCACATCAACGGTCTTCCGCCCAACCCGCCCCACACCGGCGGCCACAACACACCGCACCACCCCAACAGCTTCAATCTGCACACCCACGGGATGCATGTCTCCCCGTCAGGGCTCGCCGACAACGTCCTGCGAGAGTTCGCGCCACGCACCCCGGACGAGGCCGCCGCCGGCGCCCCGGAGCCGCGGTACGTGACGACCGTCCACGTGCCGGCCGACCACCCCGCCGGGACCTACTGGTACCACCCGCATCTGCACGGTGCCATTGCCGAGCAGATCGTCGGGGGCATGGCCGGAGTGATCATCGTCGAGGGTGACGTCGACGAGGTCCCCGAGATCAGGGCGGCCGCCGACCTTGTTGTGTGCATCAACGAACTCAAGGTCAAAGGCGGCAAGATCCCCGCTTTTACCTCGGGCGCCTGGGTGGCCGGCGTCCCTTCGACCTTCACCGTCAACGGCACGGTCAACCCCACCCTCCGGCTGCGTCCCGGTGAGGTGCAGCGTTGGAGGCTGGTTGCCGCGACCGCGTTCACCGCCCTGCGACTCCGGATCGCCGGAGACCGCGAAGGCCTGCAGATGCACCAGATCGCGCAGGACGGCGTCACCTTCGCCAGGCCCGTCGCCCAGAACCTGCTGGACCTGTCCATGGGCAACCGCGCCGATGTCCTGGTCCGGGGCGCCGCCCCCGGCCGGTACGAGCTGCGGGCCGAAGGGGTGCCCGGGCCGCTCATGACGATCGAGGTCGCGGGAGAGCCCTGCCAGCCGCCGATGGAACTGCCTGCCTCGCTTCCGCCGGGCAAGCCGTTCCTCGACGAGAGGGACATCGCCAACCCCCACGCGGACCGGGAGGTGATCTTCCACGCCGACGCGCGCGTCTTCGCCGGGGCGTTCCCGAATGCCTTCCGCATCCTGGGCACCGGCGCCACCCCAGCGGCCGACCCCGACGGTGATCTCACCCGCGACCCCGCCTACGGCCTGTTCGACCCCGACCACACCAACCACACCCTGCGCCTCGGCACCATCGAGCGCTGGAGCATCCGTACTGACGAAACCGTGCCGGCGCACAGCCATCCCTTCCACCTGCACACCAACCAGGTCCTCCTCACCCACCGCAACGGCCAACGGCTCGATCCGCCGATCTGGCACGACACCATCGGGCTGACCGGCGGCAAACCCGGAGACTCAGCCACCTTCCTGGTCAAGTACGAGGACTTCACCGGCCGCACCATCGCCCACTGCCACCAGCTCCACCACGAAGACCTCGGCATGATGCAAGTCGTCGACTATGTAGACCGTTAGAGCAACACGCTCACACCAGCGTCGCCAATTGGGTGAACCTCGGGTGATCCCCCGCGATCCCGTCCCGCTGTTTCTGGCTGCTGCGCTGGGCGAACGTCTCGGACGAAGGGACACCGTCGAGGAACTCGGCAGGTTCGAACGTCACGGCGTCGGGGGTGACATGGGGTTGGATTTCCCCCGCGACCCCTCCGGCGCCATCCGTGTCGCCGCCGTCTACTGGAGAACCGTGGACCGCCGAGAGTTCCTCCGCAACGGCTTCGCCGTGTCCGCCTTCACCACGCCCGTCACCCGGTGGCTCACCCAGCCCGCCGACGCCGCGACGATCCACGACGGCGGCCGACGCGTCGGCCGCGGCGATCTCGACGAGCTGTGGCAGGCCGCCGACGAGGCCCGGCTGTGGGACTCGAAGTTCGGCGGAGGGAACTGGAAGACCAGCTCCGTCACCGAGTGCCTCCGCCTCCGCGCCGCCCCGCTGCTGTAAGGCACCTCCACGGAAGCCGTCGGCAAGGAGCTGTTCTCCGCCACGGCGGAGCTGTCCCGAGTCGCGGGCTGGTCCGCCTTCGACACCGGCCAGCACGAGGCCGCCCAACGGCACTTCGTCCAGGCACTACGACTGGCCCGGGCAGCCGGGGATGTCCAGGCGGGCTGCTGTGTACTGACCACGATGTCGTTGCAGACCACGCTGCGCGGGTACCCGCAGCAGAGCAGGCCGCAGACATGGCGGAAGGCACCTACGAGCGCGCCAAGACCGTGGCCGCACCCCGGGTTCTGGCCTTCGCCAAGCTCGCCGAGGCGCGGGCACACGGCCGGACGGGCGACGCCAAAGCCGCCGGCGCCGCGCTCGCACTCTCCGAGAACCTGCTCGGGGTCCGCCCCGACGCGGACCCCGAGTGGCTGGCGTACTTCACGCACGCGCGCCAGTCGGCGGACGCCACCGAGATCCACCGCGACCTCGGGCAGCCACACGCTGCTTTCGCTTTCGCCTGGAACGCCCAGGCCGACGCCGTGCGGTCCGACCGGTTCACCCGCACCGTCGGCATCCGGCTCGCCGCGCTTGCCGGGAGTCACCTTCAGGACCAAGACCAGGACCAGGACCTCGACCGAGCCTTGCCGTCGGCACGACCTCTGCCTGCGCCCGGAGAAACCGCGGTGACCGACGGAGGATCGCGGCCCGCGTTACGTTCCGCAGGGTGCGCGCGGCGGCTTCTTCGATCCGCTGGCCCGGGCTCCTACTTAGGGACGCCACGAGTGCGGTGACGAACGGCGCGAGCGTGATCGCGACCAGCACATCGGGCGGTGGGAGAGGGCCACCGGGTCTACCTCCGGGCTCGCTGTCCCCTGGTGGGTCCGGCAGTGATCGCGTTCCCCCCGGGGACGACGACTCGTCCTATGCGTCGGGGAGGCCGCGGAGCATCACGGCGTACAGCGGGGAGTCGGCGAAGGGCTGGCGTTCGCCGATCTTGCGGTATCCCCAGGTCTCGTAGAGGGCCTGGACGCGGGGATGGGAGACGTCGACGAGGAGGGCGGCCAGCGGCTCGGGCCGCCGACAGACGAGCTCGGCGTGCAGTTGTTCCGACAGGCCGGTGGCGGGCCACTTGGGGCGGACCATCAGTTCCGACAGGTTGAAGGTCTCGTCGGAGGCGGCGGGGGAGAGGTAGTCGCGCCACCACTCCCGTTCGTGGACGGCCGGGGCGCCGTAGGCGTAGCCGGCGGGCTCGTCGCCGTCGTAGGCGATGACGCAGTCGAATCCGGGCAGGCCGCTCCAGTGGTCTACGAACCAGGCGAACCGCTCCGGGTCGTGGAACTCGTCGGTCTCGGTGGCGAAGGCATCGGTGTGGACGTCGATGAGTATCTGCCGGATCTCGGCCGCCTCGGTGTGTCCGTAGCGGCGGAGGGCGTAGGCGGGGGTCATGGGCGGCTCCATTCGGTGCGGTAGCGGTCGGCCCAGTCCAGTGCGGTGGCCGAGCCGGGGGCGAGGGTGATCAGGTCGCGGTGGTGAGGGCCCGGTTGCGGCGGATGGAGTCCGGCAGCACGGCCAGGGCCTGGAAGGAGGCCGCCTCGGCGGAGGCGGGGTCGCCGAGCCGGTCACGGACGATCGCGGTTCGCGGCGCCTGCCGTGCCCCCGGCAGCTTCGACTGAGCCTGGTGGGAAGGCCCGCCCTCGCCGTGAACCGGGCGTAGAAGTCCATCACTTGTCAGGGTGATCATGTGCCGCCCGGAGGCGTCCACCCGCACGGGCGGGTCATCCTGAGCAGGGAACGATGGAGATGAATCAGGAGAATCGTTCGGTGATCGCTTCCACGATCCGATCTGGTGCGTCTTCCTGGATGAAGTGCTTCGCTTGACGGAGTTCAACGATGTCCAGGTCGGTGAATGAGGAGCGAATCCGCGGGATGCACGACTTCGGCCGGAACACCATGTCCCGCATGCCCCATATCGCCAGAGTCGGCTTGTCGCCGAGGCGGGCAGGCACCTCTTGGGCGAGTTCCTTCAGCAGTGGGCCTGCGGCGCGGATCTCCCCGGGCATGACCGTGAGTCCACATCGGGCTGCCTCCGTGGGTTGCACCATTCGGTAGTGGTCAGCCTCGACTGGGGTCAGAGTGGGGCCGGTTCTGCCGAGCAGGAACTGTTCTACGAGAAGGTTTTGTTCGAGGATGCGCCGTTGCATGGGGCGGCTGCCCATGATGACGCTGAACGCCCGATTCGCCAGCGGTTCGATCGGCCAGAATGCGGTGTTGCCCAGCACGATTCCCCTGACGCGCTCTGCGCGCGTGATCGCAGCACCGAGCCCTTGGGGCCACCCCAGTCTTGTCCCATCAGGACGAAGTCGTCGAGCTGCAGATGGTCGATCAGCTCACCCATGACCGTCGTGTGCTCCGAGACCGTGTAGCCGAAGCCGGCCGGGCGCTCGGACAAGCCGAAGCCCAGGTGGTCGACGGCTATACAGCGATACCGGTCACGAAGACCCTTCACGATGTGGCGGTAGAGGAAGCTCCAGGTGGGCGAGCCATGGCAGAACACAATCGGCGGCCCCGTCCCCTCGTCGACGTAGTGGACCCGCCCGGCCGAGGAATCGAACCATCGTGAGTCGAAGGGGTACAGGCTCGGGTCGGGAACGAAGTCGATCATCATCGCGCTCTCCTCCTGATCCGTACTGCGTCCTGTCGGACTGACCCACCCAGTCACTACAGGTGTAGAGCTTCTACGGTCCGGACTCTACACCTGTAGCATCGAGTCGTGTCTTCGAAAGCGCCAAGTGGCAGTGAGAGGCGGGAGGCGATCGCCAACAGCGGGATTCGCATCATCGCCCGCGACGGTGTTCGCGCCCTGACGCATCGCGCTGTCGACCGTGAGGCGGGGATACCGCAGGGATCGACCTCCTACCACGCGAAAACGCGGCTTGCGCTCGTGGACCTCATCGTCGACGCGCTCGCCGCCCGTTCGAAGGCGGACGCCGAAGAGCTTGCCGCCTCCCTGAGTACGATGTCCGAGCGCGAACACCGGCTCGATGTCGAAGAGCTTGCCGCGCTGATCGCAGGGCTCGTCGAGACCCTTGCGTCCCGCCGCGACGACATGAGGGCCCGGTACGCCCTCATCCTCGAACTCGATGACGCGCCGCACCTTCGGGCGAAGCTGACGGCGGAGTCCGAGGTCCACGCCATCACCCGACAGGTGACGGCGTCGGCCCTCGCCAGGACGGGACTCCCCGACTCGGACGCGCGTGTCGAGGAACTGATCGCCCTCACGGACTCGCTGGTGTTCTACCGGACCGCCATCAACGAGACCGCCTCGCTGCAGACGATCCTGGCCGCCTACCTACACGGCACAACCTTGACCCAACCTGATCTCTGATACTCCAGCAGCGCTTCTTCATTTTCGCTGGTCAGAGGCCTGAGTGTGGGGAGTGTAGTGCTGTGGAACCGGGTGTGGGACGGTCTTTCGCGGGCCGTCCCACCAACGGGTGGCCGCGCCGCATTTAATGACAGTCGCGTGCGTGCGCCTGGTGGCGGCGTCGCCACCGTGACCACCTCGTGGCATGGCTGCGGTCCGGAGGGTGGTGGCGGGGGCCAACTGCCAGCAGACGGCGGATCTCTGCCGGTGTGAGGTCCACGAGGCCGGGTGTGTCCCGGTCGGCACCCCCTTTTTCGCGTTCCTGGCCAGCCATCACAGCCAGGAACGCGTGGGCGAGCATGGCGAGCGTGATGTGCCGGTACCAGCCCACGTAGCGGCGGACCTCGTACTGATCCAGGCCGCACTCGTTCTTCGCGCTCTGGAAGCACTCCTCGATCTTCCAGCGGCGGCCCGCGACGCGGACAAGGTCGGCGAGGGTGGCTTCCAGGGGCGGGCAGGCGAGGTAGTAGGCGATCTCATCGGGTCTGGTGATGCTGCGGCGGGCCAACATCCAGCGCTGTCGGGTGGGTTCGTCGCCGTCGAACTCCCCGACGGCCGGCAGGCGGGCGGCGGCCCAGTCGTAGAAGCGCTCGCCCTCTGCTCCACATCCGGCGGACAGGCGTTGGCAGGCCTCTGGCGGGGCCTGGCCGACGAGATGGTCGATCGTCTACGAGGTTCCCATCGGTCGCTGATCGGCGGCACTACCTGGCTGTCACACGTCGCAGTGTTGGGCCGGCTCGCGCTTTACGTTAGGGACCGCGAGCTCTGGGCTCGCGGAATCAACGACCCTGTCCTTCGTGGGATCGTCCGGCCCGGGCTGCAGACTTTCATCGGACCGGGTCCAGTTTCTGCCGTCGGCGTCCGTGAAACGGATCTCCTGGGGAGTGATGTCCTCTGGTACCTGGTGGCTCTGACTGAGATCGCCGTAGAAGGAGCTCGGGGGGAACGTCAGGCGGGTGCAGGGCGTCAGGGTGCCGAAACCGAGTGAGACGCTTTCGTAGTTCGCGATCCAGTCGCCCTGCTTCGGTGCGCGGAACACCAGGTAGAGGCCGGTCACCGGGTCGAGCGAGCGGTTCACCACCACGGTGCCGTATCCGCCGTCTGGCGTATCCGTGAAGGTGTACCAGAAGGTCACCCGCCCTGCCTGGTGGCGCCGGTTCTGCTCCAGCTGCTGCCGCGTCGCGCTCACGCTGAACCAGGCCACTGAGCCCGAGAACAGCAGTCCCAACGCCGCCGCGATCGCCGAAACCACCGCGCCCCAGGACGCCAGGCGCAGTGACCGGTCGGGCGCCGGCTGTCGGCCGGGGTCCGTTGGTGCTGCGGTTCTCCGGGGCCTCACCCGGGGGCGGAGCCGTAGGCCGTAGCGGCGGTGAGGCATGCCCCCATCATCTTCGGGGCTAACAGTTCCCGCCTGCTGAGGCTGCCCAGAGGGGTTCTTCCGGAAGGGCGGCTGGTTCATACGCCTAAGCGTCGGCAACGCCCCTCTTCCTGGCTGGGGGAGTACAGCAGTCGCGTACCGCAACCCCAGCAACCACGCCCGTCCGACAGCGCCCCTCCGGGGCCTCAGAGCGGCCGGTATGGCCGTCGTTGACCGATCTGGCTAGACCTACGGATCAGCTGTCGTCGCCGGTACTCAGTTCCGCCTTTCGCCAGCGAGCGTAGACCCCCAGGCTGACGCAGCAGCGCCGATCTCCGCCCCTGGGTGATTCTCTGTGACCGTCGCGAGATGCAGGGCATGGCGGCGTGGCACCGCCATGCTCGGAGCGTCCAGAGAGGGTGGTACCAGATGAGCAGCACGGTGGTTCCGCTGGCGATCGCGTTCCTGGGAATCGTCGGCACGCTGGTATCAGGACTCATGACGCAGCGGCTCGCGGAGAAGGCCAAATCCAAGGAGTTGGATCGTGCCGAGCGACAGCGCACCGAGGAGCGGCAGTACGAGACGAAGCGCGCGATGGAGGATGCCCTTCGGGCCTGCTGCATCGCGCTGAACACCGCTTCCCTGGGCTACCACTCCGAGCTGAACAACTTCTGGTACGCACTCAGGGCCAGCCGCGTCACGGATGACCTGAGGTCTCGTCTGGACGACGCACGGCGCGAACACCGTGCGCAGTATTCCGAGGCGCAGATGCGGGTCCCCGACAACGTGCTCGCCACCGCTGATGACGTCCACCGCAGGCTCAGCCGGATGTATGGGGTCCTCAAGCGTCTCGACGGCGGCATCGCGCCACGCCACGCCGGGGGGGGAGTCCCTGGAGCAGGCGCACACTCAGATCGTGGAGCTTTGGGACCAGCTCAGCGAGATGCGCCGCATGATGCGGCAGAGTCAGGGCGTGCCCGCGGACACGCCCTAGCCCTTCGCTAGAGAGCCTTCTGACTGAGCCGTGCCCCTCGTGTGCCCGGTCGCGTGGGGAAGCACGAGGAGCGATGGGCGATCACGGTGTACCCACATGCCCACGGCCCCTGACCGAGTTGGCTGGTCCGGGGCTGACACCCATTTTTGCTGGTCAACGCCCGGATGATGTGTACAAGATCGGTGATTCCCAAGCTCAAAGCGTCACCCGCAGGTAGGGTTCTCGCTTTCGGTAAGCTCTAGTGAAGTCAATACAGTGCCTCTCATGGACTGGACTGCACCTCTGAGTGCCATCGCCGGTGCGATTGCCGGCATCGTCGCAACGTTCGTCGTGGACCGAGACCGCTGGAAACGCGCCCGACAGGCTGAGGCGCAGACCGTTCTGCGCGAGACTTTCGTGACCTACCTCGCCCACTTGGCCCGCGCGACCGATGGCATGCGTTTTGCCGCCGAGGGAACCTACGAAATGCCGGAAGAACGCAGGCGTGCAGTCCGCGCGGCATTCTCCGAATCTGGTTTGTTCGAGCAGCGTTTCGGCCTGACGATGCTCGCTCCGCCGCGTGTAGTTGAGTTGGGCGTCGATGCATTCCGCACCGTCCGTGCGCAACGTGACCTTCTCTCAGACGGTGCGCAAGTCACTGACGGGGCCTTCCAGTCCGCACAGCACACGTACTACAAGGCCGCCCAGGCCGCAGCAGCAGCCATGCGTCAGGAGCTTGGCATTCCCGAGCTCCCGTTCGTCCCACTTGCATCCAGCCGCGATGAACACAGTCAGACACGGGACTGAACGCCAGAGTCGGCGTGGCCCTCAAGGTCTGCCGGGCGACTCAGTTCCGTCACATTCAGCACCGTTCACAGCCGTTCAAGTGAGGCCCCAGTGTCGTCCTCACTCCGGCGGCGATCCGCCCATGAACCCAGGGGCCCGTGCGCGGGTGCCGACCGGTGGGGTGTGGTGGTGAGGGACTCCATCCCGTCTGACGTCGACCCAGGCAGAGCCGAGCAGACGCGGCACCGGGCGTCCAGGTCGTTCGTCCAGTTGGGCGCTCCACCTCGACGCCCGGCACTGCGCCTGCTCCACGGTGTGTGGGTCGACGGCAGACGGGATGGGAGCGGGGGGCCTGTGGATCGGGACCTTGCCGGGGCATGAAGGCCTCCAAGTAGATGTTCGCGAATCTCGACGATCGCAGGCTCGGCGCTCGTCAGGAATCAATGCGCCCGAAAGTCACAACAAGGGGAGTTTACATACCCAGATAACCGCCACTGGCACGGAAAAGCGCAACAATCGGACTGTTTGCACCACTTCCGTCAAGCGATTGAGCCGCCATTGAACATTTGGATGTAATGGAGGGATCAGGTAGCCGAGCTGAAGGGCGGACCAGTGCACGGCATGGCTACGCGTAACATCCGCGGACGGTCGCGATGCAGAGGCGAACGCTGGATGGAGCCGCGTAGAGGGGTGGGGCATCAACCCCTCCAACTACGTTGCGACAGCACCGGAGATTACGGAGCCTTTTCAGCGTTGACGCTCCAGGGTGAGGATGGCTGCGGCGATGGCGGTCATGCGGTTGGGGCTGCAGCGGGCCCGGCGGAAGATTCGCCAGGACTTCAGCCTCGCGATGCTCCGTTCGACCGGTGCCCGTGCCGCTGACAGCGTCCGGTTGATCGTCTGCTGAGTCGCGGTGAGGCTCCGGCCGGGGAGCCGCCTGATCGGTGTGGTCACCCAGGGGCCCGCGCCAATGTAGGCGCGGTCGGCGAGGACGGGAACGCCCTGGCGTTCGCAGATCCGGATGATGCGGTGGGTGCGGGCCGCGGTCAGGTCATGGGTGCGGCCGGGCAGCGCGGGCGAGATCCACAACAGCTTGCCCGCAGGGTCGGCGACGACCTGCACGTTCACGCCGTGACGGCGGTGCTTCTGGGAGAAGTCGGCCCGGCTGTCGCCGACGCGGTCGCATTCGGCGAGGGTCCCGTCGAGCAGGACGTGATCAGGATCGGCCTCCCTGAGGACGCGCAGCAGGCCGGGCGCCCTGTGGGACAGGTGCTCGACGACGGCTTTGACGTAGGCGTGGGCGGTGCCGACGGATATGTCGAAGCCGGCGGCGGTCTGCGCGAGTGTGTCGTGGCGGCGAAGGTAGATCAGGCCGACGAGGGCACGCTGGTGGGGCGGGAGCTTGCAGCGGCGGTCAACCTCACGGGTGACGATGAGCATGGATGCCCACTCGACCAGGGCGTGCGGCAGGTCGAGTGCGGCAGGATAGGGAACCAACGAGGCTCCTGCGCTGGTGAGTTGAGACGTCGAACCTCTCTCTCAACGGCACAGGAGCCTCGTGCGTTGCGGAACCTCCGCCCGTCACCCGATCAGTGGCCGCTCTGAAAAGCTCACTGTGTCGCGCTCGCCTGCAGCAGGTGGTTCATGGTCCGGGACTCTCTAGGCCACGTCGAACGAGGGGAAGGGTCCGCCAGCAAGCTGGCGGACCCTTCATGCAAGAGCGAGTCGGCAATCCCGGGGGATGATTCCTTGGAACCCCGACTATGCCATTCGCCTTTCGAGCCCAGCGGATGTTGGCCCACCTAGCCCGAGGCGGTGAGGTGTCCTCAGCCGTCGAGCAGATCGACGGTGAGGAATCCAGTTACGACCACAACGACGAGCAGCCGCAGTGCGATGAGCCCGTCGCCGGTCAGCCGGACGTTGGACTTCCGGGAGATTCTGAGAAGCCGGGTGAGGCCGATGGAGGCGAGGGCGCCAACCGCGAGCCAGGCCAGCTGCGCCTGGCCGCGCGGCTGTCCCGCGGCGCTGGGGTCGAGGTCGTACGACTCCATGTACATCGCTAGGGACAGCAGTAGCCAGCACAACGACAACATTGCCGTGACGGCGGACTCCGCAATGGCGAACACGAGTCGGCCAGTGCTGCGGCCAGCCTCCACCCCGGGGAGGCGAATGCGTGCGCTAATCATTGAGACGAATGCTCCCCACTTGGCGTTTGACCTGAGCTTATGCTGCGTTACGAGCTGCCGCGGCGCACCTACCGCATCATCCGGATCTGTGAACGCCAGGGCGTCCCGATCCTCGCCGGCCGCGCCTCCCAGGGCGCCGGCCCCTGGGTCACCACCGGCCTCAAACTGCCACTGGGGTGAACTCACCCTGACCCAGCGCACCGCCAACCGGGCCCTGGCCGCGGCACGAGCACTGGTCGAACCCGGCATGGCACAGCTGAAGTCATTCAGATCTTCCGCAGATCCCGCATCCGCCCCAACCGCATGATCGTCATCACCAAGGTCGTCCTCACTCTGGAGAGGCAACGCTGAAAAGGCCTAGTGGGACCGTGATCGGCTGCTGCTCGCCTATCGGCCGAGGGCAAGGTTGTGCAGCCGGACGATTCCACTGATCGCGTGATGGGCGCCGTCGCCCTTCAAGCGGCAGTCGCGGAGGATCTTCCAGGTCTTAATGCGGGCGAAGGCGTGCTCGACACGGGCGCGGACCTGGCGGTGGGAGGTGTTGTGCTCTTCCTTCCAGGCCGGAAGTTCTCGTTGTCCGCGCTCGTGGCGGTGCGGCCGACACCGTCCTTGGCTCCGGACAGTTCCCATGCCTTGCAGTCGTTGCGGTTGCCGGGCAACGGCCGTCCGACCACGACGATGCGTCGGGTATCGGCGTCGATGACGACCTGGTGGTTGGTGGAGTAGCGGTAGTTCTTCGACCGCTCGGCCACGGTGTGGTCGCGGGTGGGGACCAGGGTTCCGTCCACGATGAGCACGGTGTCCTTACGGAACCGCCTACGGGGCTGGAGCGCGAGCAGGGGACCGAGGTGGCTGACGATGCGGTCGGCCGCGGACTTTGAGACGCCGAACAGCGGTGCGAGCTGCCGCAGCGTCAAGTTGGTGCGCCAGTACGTCGTGACCAGCAGCACCCGGTCCTCCAGCGGCAGGCTCCACGGCCGGCCCCTGCGGACCGCGTCAGCTCCTTCATGCCGCAGCTGTGTCACCAACGTGCCGAAACAACGGGGGCTCAACCCGGCGAACGGGACTATCCAGGACGGCTGCGACGCCGTGATCACACCAACCACGGCGGGAGCCTCACACGGTTCCCGCCGTGGCTGGTGTTCTGATCACTTGCTGGACAGGTGGAGATCTCCGGACCAGGTCTCACACCGGACACGGCCAGAGCCGAAGGAGATCTCCAGTGCGAGCCGCCCGCTGTCCGGGGCACCCTCTTCGCTGACTGCCAGTACCGTCTCGCCGAGGTGATCCACGAACGGTGTCTCGCCGTTGATCGGCGCTACCTCGACGCGACCTGACTCCGCCATGTCGTATCCCACGAAGGGGGCCGACGTCTTCACGATCAGGCACCAGTCCGAACCGCTCGTGATGTGCGTGGCGAACGCATCACTGTTGATCAGCCACACGCCCAGCGGGCCGGACGGAGCCTCCGAGTCGTACAGATGCCACGAAGCCACCACTTGCTCAAGCCTCCGCCCGACCAGGTAATCAGGACGGACACCGGCCCCGTGCAACGGGCACTCGCTCACCCTCCTCGACTCGTCCCAACGACCGTACCGTCAGGCAGAGCCCCAGCTCACGCCCTTATACGGGACAAGCCTTAGGCATGCGGAGCGCAGGGAGGGCAGGGGACATGCCGAACGAACGCCTACGAGTCGCCATGACAGCCGGCGGTTGGACACATGCAACTCTCGCTGATATCACGGGCGTTGACCAGAAGAGCGTTGAACGATGGGTGAACCAGGACTTCCGGCACACGCCCCGCAGGACGGCTGGCACTCCGTCCGGCGCGCGGCGGGTCCCTCAGGCGGACGATGGGACCCGAGCCCGCCCGGGAAGCCGTCGCACGTTGCGCTGGGCAGGCGCCTGGCTGGACCGTTTCTCCGCGACACGTCTGCGTCGAGTTGCCATTGCCACATGGCAAACAGTTCCTTGCAATGACTTGAACTGCTGTGGCGTTCGTCACTTCAAATTAGGGCGTGTGTCCGATTCGTGTGTGGCAGTCGGCATGAGATGTCTGATCTGCGCCCCCGCCGTGACGGCATCTGTGCAGGTCAGGGACGTTGACAGCGGGAAGGTCGCGGCATTGGATCCCTGACACAGGAAGATCACATTTGGCTTTTGATCTTCACTTCACATGCATGTGGGTCACATGTCATGCCGGACCGTGCGCGTGCGCGCCCGGTGTAGCTGCGGGTGGGGAATGAACGTGAGATCGGGGCGCGCTTGGCGTGCCCGTGGACGAGGGCGTGCGCTCGCCCTTGCGGCGGCTGCCTTGCTTCTGACGAGTGTCACGCCGACGCTGACTGCCGGTCCCGCTTTGGCGGATGAAACTCCAGCGCTTGCCCTGACGGAGTCGGAGCAGGCGTTGAAGGAGGCGGCGGATTCCGGGACCCGGGTGGAGGTGGTGGGAGAGCGGACGGAGCGGGATACCGTGTTCGCTAACCCTGACGGCGCCACCTTTACGCTGGAGTCGTCGATCGTCCCGGTCCGTGTGAACGCCGACAACGGGTGGGTGACGCCCGATGCGACGCTGGAGCGCCGCGAGGACGGCTCGATCGGCCCGAAAGCCTCGGTGGTCGACGTCGCCTTCTCAGCTGGCGGCGCGGGCCAGGATCTGGTGACGGTAGGTCAGGACGGGCAGATGGTGTCCATGGGATGGCCAGGCAGCCTGCCTGCGCCGCGTCTCGACGGCCCGCGGGCCGTCTACGAGAATGTCCTGCCGGACGTGAACCTGATTCTGACCGCGACGGTCGAGGGCTTCCAGCAGGTACTCGAGGTCGAGACTCCTGCGGCAGCCGCGCTTCCGGAGCTGAAGGAGATCGAATACGCCCTGAGCGCCGATGGCCTGAGCTTGCGTGAGGGCCGCTTCGGCAGCATGGAGGCGCTGGACGGCAACGGACAGGTTGTCTTCCGCTCGCCGACCGCCCGCATGTGGAATTCGGCTGGTGACGACATCGCCTCAGCCGCCTCGCCGACCGCCGGCTTGCAGCCGCAGAGCGTAGGCATGCTCGCCCTCGCCCCCGCTTCTGCGACGGAGGACCCCAGGGGCGAGGCGGACGAGCTCGTGGCGCCCCCGGGGGAGGGCGATCCACTCGGGGGCCCCGGAACCGGCGACGAGTCAGCGGTTATGGAGGTCCAGCTTGGACAGGACTCGCTCACCGTGACCCCGGACCCCGGCCTGATCGCGGCCACCGAGGCGGAGGACTTTCCCCTATACATCGACCCGTCTGTAGAGGTGGACCAGACCAAGCGCACGGTGCTGTCGTCCGACGGAGATGTCTTCTACGACTTCGCCAATGGCGAGAACGGCATGAGTGTCGGCAAGTGCGGCTCTGCCGTCATCAACGGAGTGTCGTACTACTGCGGCAGCGGCTACGTGAACCGCATGTACTTTGAGTTTTCACCGTCTGCGCTCAGGGGCAAGCACGTCCTGGACGCCACCTTTCGCGTGACGGAGACCTGGTCGTTCTCCTGCGACTCCCGCTGGGTGGACCTCAAGCGCACCGACTGGATCTCTTCCGCCTCCAAGTGGCCCGGCCCCACCCCCCGGGACCACATGGGCGATCGTGATGTCTCAGCCGGTCGCGGCGACCTGTGTTCTCCTGCCCAGCCCCGCAAGCCGATCGAGTTCCACGACAACCCCGAAGAAACCGATGAAAACCTCGCTCCGACGGTCCGAGCCCTGGCTGATGGCACATACAACTCCCTCACCCTCATGCTCAGGGCGAAGGACGAGACGGACACGATCTCCTGGAAGCGGTTCAACAACGACGGCACGCTCGTGGCGACCTACATGAGCAAGCCAGCCGTACCGGGCGAGTATGGAGTGCTGAGCGGAGGCACGGTCCCGGTCTGCAACAAGACCGAACAGGGCGCCACCATGATCTCGGACCCCACTCCCAGCCTGCTTGCAACGCCGCGCGCCGCTTCCGGCGCCGAGGCTCAGGCGATGCTGAGGGTCTACTACGACCTCGACTACAAGTCCGACGGCACATGGTACGACGCCCCGCCCCCGACAACCGGCTCTGTTGCGCCCACCGCAGGCCACGCCTCCTACGTATCCTCCGCGAAGGACTTCCCAACACAGACAAAGAACTGGAACTCCCCACTCAAGGAGAACACCCTCTACCGCTACACCGCCTACACGCACTCCTTCAAGGACACCTCCTACACCAGCTGGCTCAGCAGCAGCGGCACTCCCTGGTGTTACTTCAGGGTGGACACCACCGCCCCTGAGCCTCCGGTAGTGAAGTTCAATTCGGTGTACAAGGAGTGCCTCACCGGTGGCGCCTGTGAGGTGTGGGGCGGGCCGGGCAAGGCCGGGTCGTTTACCTTCACTTACGGTGAGGGTGACAGTGGCAGCACTAACACGCACTACATGTACCGTCTCTCCAGTAGCGTCGTATGGAGCGGCTGGAAGGCTGCGACGAACGGCTCGTACACCACAAACATTGCACCGCCCACGTCAGGATCCTTCGTCCTAAATGTGATGAGCCAGGACTCTTTGGGGCGTACCGGCTACACGGCGGTGAAGTTCCTGGTCCAGGAAGGAGCGGGCCCGGTTGGCCGCTGGGACTTCCATGAGCCTTCAGGTGCGGCGCTTGATACTTCGACCAGCGACCCGGCGCTGAAGAACAACCTGACCCTTACTGCTTCAGGCGCGACGCGAAACGATCACGGTCGGCGCGGGGTAGTGACGGCTGCTGACAAAACGAAATCGCAGGACAAGGCGCTGGCTCTGACGAGATCGAGCCATGGCGCTGCTTCGTCCGCCAAGCGGGTGGTCGACACTCTGGGATCATTCACGGTGACTGCCTGGGCGCGGCTGGACTCGAATTCGAGCGTTGCAACGGTCCTTTCGCAGGACGGAACCATAAATGGCTCCTTCTACTTGGGGTACTGCACCGACTTGGACGACCAGGGGAAGGCGAATACCTGGTGCATCCGGCTGGCGGACTCCGATAAGGCGGGATCTTACTTCTCGCAGCGAGTCAATGCTGACAATCCGCCGCAGTTCAACACGTGGACTCATTTGGGTGTCACGGTAGATACGACTGAGATGACGCTCAGGTTCTACGTCAATGGTGTTCTGCAGGGCACTGATGACCTCACGGTCAACAGGTGGGCTTCCAACGGTGGGTTCCAGGTGGGGCGGGCGAAGTACAGCAGTGGCTACTCGGAATACTTCTCCGGAGAAATCGATGAAGTAGCCGTTTGGCAGTGGGAGCTGACTCCAGAGAACATGAAGAAGGAGGCTGGCAGGCTGGACAGCAGCAACTGGGCCTACACCGAACTGGTGGCTCAGTACCAGCCCGATGGCGGCTCCGGTACGTCACTGACGGACAACAGCGGATACGGCAATACGCTGACCATGTCTTCGGCGAGTTCGCTAAACGGTACGAGCATCGTCTTGGATGGTGTGGATGATTCCGGATCGACCTCCCGGCCGCTGGTGGATGACACCGGTTCCTTCACCGTTTCGACGACGGTGAAGGTGGACCGAGTGAAGGTGGATTCCATGCCTGACAATACGACGCATCTGCAAGTGCTGGGTCAGCAGACTGCCAATGGCTCTTCCTGGGGGATCTGGTTCCAGAAGACCGGAAAGATCCTCGAAGCGGTCGATGATCCTGAGGACGACCTGCCGCCGGTCGATGTGATGGTTCCGGCCGGGGTGTGGCACTTCGGGCGGCTGAATGCCGACGGCACTGTCGACGTCTCGGTGCGGAGCGAAAAGGCTATTGCTCTGGGGGATGAAGTGTCCCTGGTCGGTTCCTTCGACGCCATCACCCGAAACATCCGTCTCTTCCAGGGCGGCGACAGCAAGGCGCAGGGCGATGAGCTGGCGTACCAGACCGAGCTCGGCTCCGGCTTCACGGTAGGCAAGGCATGGAATGGCGCGGCATGGGGGCGCTTCCTGCCTGGCGAGATCCGCGACATCCGCGTATGGGCAGGTGCGATGACCACCGAGGCGCAGGTCGAAACCGTCGTCGGCTAGTCCCCCTTCGGCACCCCCAAACGGCGGCATGGGGCGGAGGACGGGCCGGCCTCCGCCCCACCCAGCCTGATTGTGTCTGCGCCGGTCCGTGTGCCGGCCCGGCATACACCTTTTGTTTCCTTCCTTTCGGATCGTGAGGAGTTACTTCGTCGTGTCCAGACGTGTGCGTCTGCGGAGACGTCAAGGCGCCGTGGTTGGCGCCCTGACACTCGCCCTGTCCATACCCACCCCCCTGAATCCGCTGACACATGCCGCGGATCTCCCAGGCCGTCCTGAGCTTCCGCCGTCCGCACCAGTGAAGGTGTATGCGGTCAAGGAACCAGGTGCGAAGAAGGAACGCGCTCAGGTCAGCCAGGAGAAGGCAGCCAACCGCGCGCTGTCTACTCAAGCCGAACGGGAGCGCGGCCACAGTAGATGGCCGAAGGCCCAGACCCGCATTGCGCCACTGCACAAGGCACCTACGTCCCACAGCAGCTACCTGGTGACCGTCCGCGGAGGCCAGGGCACCGAGCACACGCAGCTGGTCGAGCAGCCCGCGTCCGGCACGGCGACGGTGAAGGTCCTCGACCAGGCCACCGCCCGGGAAGCCGGTATCACTGGTGTGCTGTTCACCGTGGCGGCCCAGAAGCCCGGTGCGGCGGAAGTCGCGATCGACTACAGCTCTTTCGGCTCGGCTATCGGCGGTGCCTGGGCCACCCGTCTGGGTGTGCTGTCGCTGCCGGCCTGCGCGTTGACCACTCCGGCGAAAGCGGAGTGCCGTGAGGCCACGGCCATCATGTCGGACAACGACACCACGGCCCAGACCGTCACCGCCCCCCTGGACCACGTCGGGAACGCCCCGAGAGTCTTCGCTCTCGCGGCGACTACCACCGGAGGCTCGGACAAGGGATCGGGCGACTACAAGGCGACCCCGCTGTCCAGCTCCTCCTCTTGGGAAGCCGGGGGTTCCTCCGGCTCGTTCACCTGGTCCTACCCTCTCACCCTGCCACCTGCGGCTGCCGGGCCCGTGCCGTCCCTCGGTCTGTCCTACGATTCCGGCAGCATCGACGGCCGCACCGCGAACACCAACAACCAGGGTTCCCTGGTCGGTGAGGGCTTCGACCTGACCTCTTCGTACATCGAGCGCAAGTACGGCTCGTGCGACGACGACGGCCAGGACGGCAAGAACGACCAGTGCTGGAAGTACGACAACGCCTCGCTCGTCCTCAACGGCAAGGCCACCGAACTCGTCAAGGATGACACCACCGGTCAGTGGCGCCTGAAGAACGACGACGCCTCCCAGGTCATCCACGCCACCGGCGCCGACAACGATGACGACGGCGACTCCAGCACGAACGGTGATGGCGCTGGCGAGTACTGGAAGGTCATCACTGGTGGCGGCACCACCTACACGTTCGGCCTGAACAAGCTCGAAGGTGCCGGCAGCGAGCGCACCAACTCGGTCTGGACCGTCCCCGTCTTCGGCGACGACTCCGGCGAACCCGGATACTCCGCCAGCACTACGTTCTCCGGCCGGGCCAAGAAGCAGGCGTGGCGCTGGAACCTGGACCTCGTCGAGGACATCCACTCCAACGCCTCCACCTACTGGTACAAGGCCGACACCAACTACTACGCCAAGAACGGCGACAAGACCGACCTCGCTCCCTACACCCGTAGCGGCGCCCTCGAAGAGATCCGCTACGGCCAGCGCTCCGACACCCTGTTCACCGGCACCCCCTCCGGCAAGGTGACCTTCGGCTACGGCGAACGCTGCAAGGACCTCGGCGGCGGCTGCGACTCCCTGACAGAGGACACGGCAAAGAACTGGCCCGACGTCCCCTTCGACTCGATCTGCACCGCGAGCGAGACCGAATGCAAGGCCACCGGCCCGGCATTCTTCACCCGCAAGCTGCTCAAGACCGTCGACACGTACATCTGGTCCACTGCCGCTGAGCCTGACGCCTTCAAGCCCGTCGACTCCTACACGCTGACCCACGACGTCTTCGACGGGCAGGACATCGGCAACAGCTCCGACCAGGTCTGGACTCTGACCGGCCTGAAGCGCACGGGCAAGAACGGCACTGCGATCAGCCTGCCGACCATCGGCTTCACCTACCACCAGCGCCCCAACCGCGTCGACGGCGGCGCAGATGATGCCGTTCCGCTGACCCGACCGCGTGTCTCGACGATCACGTCCGAGACCGGCGCAATCACCACCGTCGCCTACTCCTCACCGGAGTGCGTCCGCGGCTCGAAGATGCCTGCTGCCGAGGACAACAACAACCTCTCCTGCTACCCGGTGTACTGGCCCGTCAAAGGCGGTGATCCCGAGCTGGACTGGTTCCACAAGTACCGGGTCATCGCCGTCAACACCGCAGACCCGGCCGGACTCAACCCCGCGGTGCAGAACGCCTACACCTACGAGGACCCCGCCTGGCACTACAACGACGACCCCTTCACCAAGGAGAAGCACCGCACCTGGTCATCGTGGCGCGGCTACCAGAAGGTGACCTCGTACACCGGAGCCGTCGGAGCCACCCGCTCCAAGACCGTCAGCGTCTACATGCAGGGCATGGACGGCGACCGCCTCAAGACCAAGGACGCCAGCGGCAACCCGCTGACCCGCACCGCCACCGTCACCGGAATCGACATCGACAACGTCTCCGGCAGCACCGGCGACGAGGTGCTCATCGAGGACCTCGTCGACCGTGAACAGTACGCGGGCCAGCTCCGCCAGAAGATCACCTACGACAGCGCACTCGCCGTCAGCAACACGGTCAACAACCTCTGGTACAAGCAGACCGCCAGCCAGCAGAAGTCCTACGCCAGCATCACAGCGGGCTACGTCCGCACAGCTCGGACATACGCCAACACCTACCTGACCGCCACCAAGAAGTGGCGCACAACCGTCAACACCCACACCTACGACGCCTACGGCATGGTCACGAACACTGAACACCACGGTGACTGGGCGATCGCAGGCGACGAGAACTGCACCCGCACCTGGTACGCACGCAACGACGCCAAGGGTCTGACCAACCTGGTCTCCCGCACCCGCTTGGTCGGCAAGGCGTGCAAGGTCACCGACGACCAGCTGAAGATGCCCACGGGCGTCACCCACAAGTTCACCACCACCGAGGCACCCGACCAGCGCGGCGACGTCCTGTCCGACACCGCCACCGTCTACGACGACACCACCGCCACCAGCTGGACTGCCGACCAGACCCCGACCCTGGGCCTGGCGAACTGGACAGGCCGCGCCAAGGGTTACCCGGCCGCCGTCGCCGGCAGCACCGCCGACCGCAACCCCACCTGGCAGACCCTGGCAAAGGTCACCTACGACATCGCGACCGCCAAACTCGGCCGACCCCTGACAGTGGCCGACGCCAACGGCAAGACCACCACCACGACTTACTACCCGGCCAACAGCGGACCGGTGACCACCGTCGGCGTCACCAAGCCGACCCTCGCCAACAACCAGGCACACAAGACCTACACCTACTACGACCCTGCCCGAGGCTCGGTCACCCAGACGCTGGACGCCAACCTCAAGCGCACCGAGACCACCTACGACGCGCTCGGCCGCGTCACCTCCACCTGGGCCCCCGACCGCTCCAGGTCCGCGGGTGACATCGCCACCGCGACCTTCGGCTATGGCATCAACCAGACCAACGTGCCCTCTTGGACCTCGGTCGCCACCCTCAAGGCCGACGGCCAGAGCTACGACACCAGCTACAGCCTGTTCGACTCCCTCCTGCGCCCGCTCCAGACACAGACAGCGGCCCCCAACGGTGGCCGTATCCTCACCGACACCCGCTACGACGAGCGCGGCCTGGCCTACGAGACCTACGCCGACGTCTTCGACTCCACCAAGGCCCCCAGCAGCAGCTGGGAACGTGCCGAGTACGGTGGCGCACCCCGGCAGTACAACTTCGTGTTCGACGGCCTGGGCCGGCAGGTGAAGTCTGAGCTTCTCGTCAAGGGCAAGCCGAAGTTCAACCCGGTTGTCACCACCTACACCGGTGACTCGGTGGCTACCACCGCCCAGCTGGGTGGCACCGCCACCCGCACCATCACCGACGTCCTGGGCCGCACCACCGAAACCCGCACCTACGCGGGCCCCCAGCCCAACGACACCGCCTACGGCGCGAGCACCGGAACTGCCTACACGTCCGTCAAGTACTCCTACTACGACGACGGCAAGCAGAAGCAGGTCACTGGCCCCGACAACGCCCAGTGGACCTATACCTACGACCTTCACGGTCGTCAGGACGCCGCCGGTGACCCTGACAAGGGCACTGCGGTCACGACCTACAACGATCTCGACCAGATAGCCACGACCAAGGACGCGGCCAACCGCGTCCTTGCCTACGGATACGACGAGCTCGGCCGCAAGACCGGCATGTGGCAGACCAGCAAGAGCGACGTCAACCTCCTCGCGGAGTGGACCTACGACTCTCTCCTCAAGGGCCTGCCCGACGCCGCCATCCGCTACACCGGCGGCAAGAACCAGACCGGCAGCAAGGCGTACACCAAGACGGTCACCGAGTACGACTCTCTGAGCCGGCCGACGACCACGACCCTGTCCCTCCCGTCGGGCGACCCCCTGGTCACCTCCGGCGCCGTCACCGCCACCAGCACCGCAAAGGTCCACTACCGCCTCGACGGCACGGTCGGAAGCACCACTGAACCCGCAGGCGGCGGCCTCCCCAGCGAGATCATCAGCACCGATTACAACAGCTACGGTCTGCCCGTCGGCGTCACCGGCAACTCCGGCTACCTCCTGGGTGTCTCCTACACCGACCTCGGTCAGGTCCAGCAGCTCACCCTCGGCACCTCCGCCGCCAACGGCATCAAGAAGATCTTCCTCACCAGTCTCTACGAGGAAGGCACCGGTCGGCTCACCAGCGCCGACGTCGTCGACCAGACTCGAGGACGCGTCCGCGACGCCGCCTATACCTACGACCCCGTCGGTAACGTCACCTCGATCTTCGACCACCAGAGCACCGGCAACGGCGCCGACTTCCAGTGCTTTACCTACGACGGCCAGCGCCGCATGACCGAAGCCTGGACACCCAAGACAGCCGACTGCACCGCCACCGGCCGCACCGTCGCCAACCTCGGCGGAGCCGCCCCCTACTGGACCACCTACACCTACAACGCAGCTGGCCAGCGGGCCACGGAGAAGCAGAACACCGCAACCCCCACCACCCGCACCTACTGCTACGACACCACCCGCACCCACGCCCTGAAGGCCACTACCACCGACGGCAACTGCAGCGACGAAACCACCCGCTACACCTACGACGCTGCCGGCAACACCACAAGCCGCGTCGAAAAGGCAGGCAGCACCACCACGCAGTCCCTGGCCTGGACCGCCGAAGGCAAGCTCACCAAGCTCACCGAAGGATCGGCCACCACCGACTACCTCTACGACGCCGACGGCGAACTCCTCATCCGACGCGCCAACGGCACCACCGGTGAGACAGTCCTTTACCTCGGCGCTACCGAAGTCCACCTCAAGGGCACCAAGAAGTGGGCCAACCGCTACTACGCCGCAGCTGGCACCACCATCGCCCTACGCACCAACGAAACCGGCACCGAAAAACTCCACTACCTCGCCAACGACCACCACGGCACCGGCAGCGTCACCATCTCCGGAGACGACACCCAAGCCCTCACCAAGCGCTACACCACACCTTTCGGCGCTCCCAGAGGAACCAGCGTCGTCTGGCCCGACGACAAATCCTTCCTCGGCAAGCCCACCGACACCACAACAGGCCTCACCCACATCGGGGCCCGAGAATACGACCCCACTCTCGGCCAGTTCATCAGCGTCGACCCCCTTCTCGTGTTCGACGCCCCCGGATCGATGAACGGCTACAGCTACGCCGGCAACAACCCCGCGACCACGTCGGACCCCACGGGAACGTGCGCCGAACTCGACTGCCCGACTCGGCCCGGGGTCGGATACGAGAACACCACACCCGGAAAGAAGCCCGGCCCCCCGAAAAAGGATGGCACCAGCACTGCAAGCAGTGCTAATCCCGGAACTCCAGCCGCTGGAACACCTCGCTCTAGCGGAGGCAGTGGTGCCACAGGTGCAGACGCTGGCAACGGTACTGACGCGCAAACGTATGACACATCCTGGTCCACGCCCCTCGACCAGGCCGTTTACGGAACGCTCAGTAACCTCGCACATGCGACGTCTCTCTTCGGAGCTGTAGGCGGCGATGACGACTGTTGGGGTTCCGGCGGACCCGGCATGCCAGGCTGCGACTACGGCGGAAATTACGACCAGTGGATGCTCGAGCAAGGCGTAGACACCTCCTCCGACTGGTACCAAGTTCCTGGGTTCATAGGCGAAATGATTGGCCACGGCAGAGCTGGCGGCGGACGCATCAATTTCCGCAGAGGCCTCCCAGTGAGCGGTCAATGCTTCCTCGCTGGAACGCTTGTCCTCATGGCCGACGGCAGCACAAAGGAAATTCAGGAAGTTGAGGTCGGAGATGAAGTCCTAGCAACCGACCCCGAAACGGGTGAATCCGGCGCCAGGCCAGTCACTCAACTAATCCGCACCGAGGCGACAAAGCACCTCAACACGCTCTCCGTCGCCACCCCAGATGGAACGGAGACCCTCACAGCAACGGCTGAACACCCCTTCTGGTCAGCTTCGCAGCACTCTTGGATTGCCGCCAAGGACCTAAAGCCGGGCATGACCCTGATCACCGACAAGGGTGAGACCATTGCCGTCACGGGGAACGCTCCCTCCATTAAGCACGTAAAGACGTACAACTTCACCGTTGACGATCTGCACACGTACTATGTACTTGCAGGTAATACTCCGGTTCTGGTTCACAACACTTGCCTGAACTGGACAGCAGTCGTTGCGCGGAATGGTGAGACCCGAGTGGAGCATCTCACCAAGCATGAAGTTCCTCGCCCGGGCAAGGAGCAGCATGGCGTATTTTGGGATGAGAATACCAAAACGGGCGACTCGTACGCGCTTACGAATGAAGCGTGGGGCCTGGTTCAGTCGCAACATATACGGTCGACGCCTGGTAATAATGGTGCGTCCGTATATAGAGTACCCATGGGGCGAGTGGTGGGATATGAGGGTGGAAAGGCAGCCCAAGGTGTCGGAGAATCGATGAAATTCATCGAAATAATCACGAGGAATGGTAATGAGCTCATCACGGCATACCCCGCAGGGTGACAGTGAGTTCGTGTCGCGGCTTAGCTGTCAGCTATGCCGTAACGGACTTCTGCATTTCATGCTCAAGATGGATACGGATGACGTCTACTTCGAATGCGAAGAGTGTATGATGGGCTACATGTCCGTCTCGGGCGAGGTCGTGAGTGATTCATTCTGGGCTGATCAGGCTGAGTGGGAATGCCGATCGGCAACCCGAGCGGAAATCGCAGCTGCTGGGCTTGAATGGGCTGTTCGCCTTTAATGGGCATTAGCGGTCGCAGGTCATGCGGGTGACGCTTCTCGTGGAAGCTGTCACCCGCATGCCGTTCCAGGCCTCCGTGCTCGACCTGACAGTCAGGCCCGTCGACCAGCGAAGAAGTACGTGAGCCCTGAGCGGGAGTTCGTCCCCGCAGCCGCCCATGCCAAGCGGCCGGCCGCGGATGGGGAGACCCGCACAGCGCTGGCGACACTGCGCCCCTGTAGCGGCCCACACCTCGCGGTGCGCCTCCGGCGTCACCGGTCACGCCGCTGAGAAGTCCCCAACCGGAAGGCCCTGGCCCGCGTCGAGCACGCTTCGCCCGGATGGAGCATTCCAAGAGCTCCTCCGTGACTGCCACCACCGCGGCAACGGCCTCCACCACACGGTGCAGGCGGTCGCCCACAGGCACAGCCCCGCCCTCGCCCCATGACCAGACTGGCCACCATCCCCGGCCTTGACCTGCCTGGACACGACCTCCTGCAAATGCTTTAGTGCTCGGCCTTGGGGAATCCCTGTTCGTGCGCCTTGGTGATGGTGTCGTGGAAGACGCTCAGGGCGACGGTAGCGCTCCAGAAGCTCGACTGCCCGCGGTCGTAGCCCAGGTGGAAGAAGCGGTTCAGGAACCACATCTGCCTGTCGTAGTCACACACTTCCGCGGTGACCTCTTCCAGGTGCTCCAGCCACCCAAGGGCTTCCTCGTGGCGTTCGAGATACAGGTCCCGCAGGCTGAGACCGCGGGCCCCGGCTCCGCTCCGGATCGTCCCGTCACCCCGCCACTCACCCGCCATGGATGTCATGAGGTGCCAGACCACGGGGTCGCGCTTCCGCTTCTTGTTGTTGCAGCGCTGGCAGGCCGGCACGAGGTTGTTCAGGTCGTCCAACCCGCCATCCGCGAACGGTATGAGGTGGTCCATACTCTCCGCCTCGCGCGAACAGTAGACGCACGTGCCACCATGCGCGCTCAGAACGCACATGGACTCCCAGATCATGAATGAGCGGCGGCGTCTTTTCTTGGGCTGCTCCGGCAGGAAGCTGCGTCGCGGCACTTTCAGTCCTTCCAAGTCCCGTCCGACCACTCTCGGACGAGGGGCGAGGAGCGCCCCTGCACGATCATGCAGGGGCGCTCCTTCGGTATTGCGTTGGGGCTCACTCGCCGCACCGTGAGCCCCGCTACTACGGCAGCTCCGGCCCGGAGAACGACTGGGAGACCACATACGGGAAGCCGCCGCACCGCGGTGCCGTTGCCTGAGGACGTCGTCAGCCTCGTCTCCCGGCTCCGTGAGCGGCTGGAGGAGGTCGAGGATGACGATCCCCTGAACGCGCTGCGGATCGTGGGCGAGCCGAGGGATCCCTCACCAACAGTGGCCCGACCCCGAGCAGACGCCCAGACTGGAGGAGATCCACGCCAACCTGGTCGACCGCCTCTAGGAGGCCAAGGAACAGGGCTGGCTCGGTGAAGTCGCCGCGATCGAAGCCAGCCTCGCCGCCGCCGAACAGAAGCTCGCCGCCATGCGCGACCTCGCGGCCCGGCACACCACCGTCCACCTGGGCATGCCCGACTTCCGCACCACCGCCAGCAGGCTCACTCCCGACCCGGCCGGGGAGAACGCATGACCGATTCCCAGGACGGGCGACGAGGCTGCGACTGCTAAAGGGGTGCGGCCCTGGCCACGAGGCCAGAGGGTCCGCCGGACTCAGCTACCCCGACTCCGCTTCCAGGCCCCGGGCGATCAGCCGACGCAGCGTTCTCCTGCGGGTGTCAAAGAAGTCCCTCTTGGCGTCATCAACACGGGCGAGGAGATCCTCCGAGAGCCGCAGCTCGACTCGGGGTTGCTTCCACGGCCGGCCGGGGCCTCCGCGCTGGTTTCCATGCTTCCGGCCCATATACCAGCGACGTACAGGCCCCGGGAGGGGGCTGTGCCACCAGCGGTGAAGCAGGTCCAACCTGGCCAGCGTGATGAAGTCGTCCAGCGCAGACAGGAACAGGACATCGTCGTCGCGTGAGAGATCTGTGCCGAACTCTCGCTCCAGATCCGGACGTTCGGCTCCCTCCATCTCGATGTCGTCGACCCACCGCGCCCACATCCCCATTGCACCAGGATCGGCAACCATTGCAACCCGCTGGAACAGAGCCTCGGCGGCCTCGCGGACAGTCCTGTCGGCGCGCAGCTTGATGGCCTGCAATGTGGCCCACACCTCGGCCATCGCCTCGCGATCGTGCGTGGCCACAGCTTGACTGCATGCCTGAACGAACCGGTCGTAGACGCCGGCGCGGTCCTCGCGGCGGCCATGCCTGACGACCGTGATCGGACTCGACGCCGCACGGGTCGCACTGACGAGCTGCGTGAGGGCCCGACCTGATAGCCCACTCACCGGATCGGTCATGACCGGGACTATAGCGGGGACCCGGGCCCTTTATTAGTGCCACAGGTTGGGGCGCCCGCGACACGCCCATGGGCGTGTCGCGGGCGCCCCAACTCTTTCAGAGCTACTTTCCGTGATGACGACGGTGCCGAAACGGATCCACCGTCATACTGCGCTAGTTCGGATAAGACCAGCTCGCCGTCCTCGGACTCGTCCTCAACGCCGTCGTGCTGTGGAACACCCGTTACCGGGACGCTGCCGTTGCCCAGCTGCGGGCCGAGGGCCACGACATCAAGGACGAGGACATGGCCCGCTTCCCCGCTGAAGAACTCGCGCATCAACTTCCTGGGCCGTGACCTGTTCAGAATTGCCGCCAGCGGGCTCGCCCAGGGCCTGCGGCCCCTGCGCGACCCGGATGAGGCCGACCCCGCGGACGAGGACGAGGGCTGATCCGCAGTGTCCCGCGCAGGGCGCCCTCTCCCCCCGGCCTGTCACAGGCGGCCAGTAGCCTCTCGCCATGCAGACAGCGCTGATGATCTACGACGGCTCCGCACCGGCCGATTCCGACGTCCCGCGTACCGGGGGCGTGCCGCTTGCTCCTGCCGGATTCGCCTGGCCCCTGTGCGGCTGCGGGGGACTGCTTCAGTTCTTCGCTCATCTCCCCGTCGAGGGCGGTGTCCTGTCGGTGTTCCTGTGCCAGAACGACCCTGGGGCGTGTGAGTTCTGGGACGCGAGCTCCGGCGCGAACAGGGTCTATCTGTTTCCCCGGGAGGAACTGCGGCCGGTAGCCGTACCCGAGGCGGGGCTGACGCTGCTGCCCGCCACCTCGGCCATCCGCATCCACGTCGTGACGATCGACCCCGAAGATGCCTGCGACGAGGAAGGGATCGAGCCTGATGCCTACGACCTTGCCCGCTCGGGATGGAAGCGGGAACCCGAGGAACGATTCGGGAAGCAGCGCGAAGTGCTTGGGTCACTGGGAGGTAGCCCCTCCTACCTTGAGGACGACCGCCTGCCCGTGTGCCCCTCCTGTACCGGCACCATGGAGTTCGCGGCACATCTGGAGGAGGGGATATCCCGGGAGACCGCGATGAACCTCGGCGGTCAGCTGGGATACGTCTTCGTCTGCCGCCCTTGTCGCGAGGGAGCCTTCCTCACGGACTGAGGGCCACCTGCGAGGGGTACTGACGGTGACGCTGTCGCCGGTTCGAGATGCCGCAGAGCGCCTCTGGGGCGGAGGCTGCCGCCCGTGCGCGGCGTTGCGCCAGAGGGGCGGGGTGTCTTTGTCCGCGAGAACGGGCTCTGGCGCAACTTCTATGAACTCGTACCGGCCTCGACCGTGGCCTGCCTCGGAGTGAGCCGTTGACCTGCCGGTTCTTCAGGGCAGCCGGCCTCCGTCGCCAAGCGGCGGGTCGCCTCCACGGAAGTTGAGCCAGAACCCGAGAAGTAACAGCGGCCCGCGCCTGCCTCAGGGCTGAACGGCGCGGACGTGTCCGGCTGAGAGAAGGAGTTCGTACAGTAGGCAGCAGTCGGAGCAGAGCGTCGCGACCAGGGTTCCGCCGCACTCATCGAAGCCGTGTGCGACGACCTGATTGCGGCAGCCACCCAGACCGGCCGCACCAGCCCCTTGTCGGCATGTAACCCCGCGCTCTACGCCGGCGGCCGTGTCGACATCTGGTACCTGCGGCACGACCTCACGGTCACCGACACTCACACCGGCGACCGGATTCCCGTCGGGGCCCTCACCCGCTACACCGCAATAGTCAACGGCACCGTACTGCCCCTGGACATACCCGCTGCCCTCAACGCCGCCCGAGCGGCGCTGCACCCCGACAGCCGGTGGCCCTCAGCGATCACCCAGGGCGACCCGACCGAACCCAACATCGCCACCAGCGCCGCCGGCGCGTGCTGGCTCGACTTCGAGTACGCCGGCCGCAACACTCTGGCCGGCGAGGCCGCCAACCTCCCGTGGTATCTCCTCGCGTTCGGAGGCTGGCTCGTGCCCACCTACCAGCCCGACGTCGACGCCCGCACCCTGCACCTGCCCCCGGCCGCCACCCCCACCGCCGAGCACGCCGAACAATCCACCCACCACCGCAGACTCGACCTGCACGCACCTGGCCGACCGGCCCAGGCCGCCACACCGCCCTCACCCGACTCCTCGCCCGCCTCGCCACCGACCTCGGCGACGCCGCCGGACTGCCTCCCGGCCACCAGCTCGGATCACTGCGTCCATGTCTGACCCTGCGAATCCTTGGCGTGATCCCGCCCCACCCGCTCACCACCCATGACCTGCTCCTCGTTCTGGCCAACTCGCCGAATCTCAATACCTCCAGGACGGAGGCTTGTTCACCCACGCCGACCCCCTGCTCGCTCTCACCACATCCCCAGAGCGCCCGTGCCCCCCCCCCAGATCGAGCTCCCTCTCGCGGCCAGGCCACTTCAAGGACGCGTCGCGCTCGTCACCGGCGCGGCGACCGGGATCGGTGCCGCCACCGCCAAAGCACTCGCCGCAGCCGGTGCCACCGTTGCCGCCAGTCACTTCGCCCATATCGGCGAGGCCCGCACCGTCCTGGAAGAAGTCCGCCGCCTGGGCACGGACGGCATCGAGGTCAGCGCCGACCTCACCGACCCGGAAGCGGCCATGATGACCAGTCAGGTCACCAACGAGATCGGTCCGGTGTACACCCTCGTCAACAACGCCGGCGCCTACCCGCGCATGACCTGGGAACAGACCGACAAGGACGCCTGGGTCCGTGTGCGTCGCCCTGCGTCGTCGGGTTTGACCGATGGCTGCCGGCCGGCTGTCCGGTCGATCAGCTGACTTCCGATCAAGGGTGTCCTAGTGTCATGTCGTGGACACGCTGTCGCCTGAGGACCCCTCACGCATTGGGCCGTACTGGTTAATCGGCCGTCTCGGAGCCGGTGGCATGGGGCGGGTGTACTTGGCCCGTTCCGAGGGCGGACGAACCGTGGCCATCAAAGTGGTGCACGACGGCTTCGCGCACAGTCCCGAGTTTCGGCGTCGATTCACCCAGGAGGTCGAGTCTGCGCGCAAGGTCGGCGGGACTTGGACCGCCCCTGTCCTCGACGCTGACACCGCGGGCCCGACGCCGTGGGTCGCTACCGGCTACGTCCTGGGGCTCGACCTGCACGCCGTGGTGTCGCGCGAGTACGGGCCACTGCCCGTGGCATCTGTCCTCGCTCTCGCCAACGGGCTTGCCCGGGCCCTCCGCGACATCCACGGGGCTGGCCTGGTCCACCGCGATTTGAAGCCGTCCAACATTCTGCTCACTGCCGATGGGCCACGTGTCATCGACTTCGGCATCGCGCGCGCCCTTGAGACACCCGTCGACGGCTTCCTTACCCGGACCGGTGCCGTGATCGGCTCGCCGGGCTTCATGTCGCCAGAGCAGGTCCGGGGCGAGCGGCGCCTCACCCCAGCCTCGGACGTCTTCTGCCTGGGCGCGGTTCTCCACTACGCCTCCACCGGCCGGACTCCGTTCGGCACCCTGGACAGCGGGGCCCATGCGCTGATGTTCCGCATCGCCGAGGAGGAGGCAGACCTCACCGGTCTTCCCTCCCCGTTGATCGAACTGGTCCGGGACTGTCTGCACAAGGACCCTCAGCACAGGCCCACGACGGACGAGATCGCCGCTCAATCCGAGCTGTATTCCCCCGATGCCCGACCTCCCTGGCTTCCTGCCGAACTGCTCACCCGACTCGGTTCCCAGGCGGACCGTCTCCTGAACCAGGACGTCCCAGGAGTGGTGACCACGTCGGTGACGGCGCCGCAAGGGAAGGCCGTGCCCGAGGCGGACGAAGACGTGGAACCAGACAGGGAGCCAGAGGCTGGACCGGGACCGGAGCCAAGGGACGGGAGGACGCCCGAGGAGGCGGCCCGACGTCCCCCCATACCGAAGCGATGGCAGAGAAGGCTCGCGCTTATCACAGGACTGCTCGTCCTCGCCGGCGCAGGCGCGATACTCACTCCGCTGCTGGACAAGGAAGGCAAGGCAGGGACTGGCGACAAGAATCCGGGACAGACAGCCTCGGTCACGCCCTCCGCCCTCAACAGCTCCGGCTTCGTGGGTTCCTGGTCGGGCGAAGTCACCGACGATGCCAAGAAGGACGGGATCCGGTTCGTCAGCTTCACGATTCACAAGGGTGACCCGTCGACCGGTCACAGCGCGGACTTCATCCTGCAGTACCCCGAGCGGGTCTGCCTGGGACTCGTCCGCGACATGGGCGTCAAGGACCGTCGCGCGGTCGTGATGCACAGGAATCTTGACTCGACCGACGGGGACCAGGGCCCGTCCTGCTCCCCGGACACCCAGACACTCACGCTCAGGGACGACGTACTGGAGTGGCGCGCCGGAAACTCCACTGCCCTCCTGCGCAGGGACGCCTCAGCAGATCTGGACGGAGGGGCCCAGCGAGCGTACGTGGGTTCGTGGTCGACTTCGGACACCACCCCGTCGCTGCGTCTTGAGATCGTCAATCTCAAGACGGGAGCGGAGATTGTGTTCTCCGCGGGCAAAATGCCCAGAGACTGCTACGTGTCGGCCATCGTCACCGTGGTTACCCGGGACCGGCTCTTCGGCGCGGTCTCGGTGCCTACCCAACCGGACATGGGTATCTGTCACGGCCACAGCACCTTCGACATCCGTCCCGCGGGGAAGGACCGTCTGCGGATCCTTACCCAGCGGGGCGTGCCCTACATCTTCACCCGCACCGGGTAGTAGGCAGTGTCCTGGCGATCACGCGGGAGCCAGATGACGAGAGTGCGGCTGTCACTTGCTGCTTCCGCGCGATGGCCGCCGCGTGTGCGACCGGCCATTTCACGCCGGGCCAGGCAAGGGCGTCTACTGTATGTACGGCGGTGAACACGACGCCCTCGGAGAACCGGAGGCTGGCAGCGCGCGTGCCTGTTCCGGGAACCTGGCGCTCGGCTGCGAGCGCGGCCACAGGGGACAATGCGGCTCGCGGCCTGCCGGAGGCGCGCTGGACGCGCTTGACACGGAGGCCGGCGCGGAAGCGGCCTGTGCGCAGGTCGTCGACGAAGGCCGACACGGTCGGCGGAAGCGGCGGCGCTGCTCCGGGGTGAGGCGGTCCAGGTCGGTGGTGAAGCGGGGCAGGGCCTAGTACGTGGGCACGTGAACTCCTCCGGGAAGCACGAAACCCCCGGCCGGGGGCTTCGATTGGCTGTTCGTGTTGAAGGGCGTCGGTGACGTGGTGTGCTCAGCGGTGGGTGGTTGGGGCAGGCGCGCGCTGCGGTGCGCTCGATGACGGTGATTCGGCTGGAATGGAACTACGGGGCGGGCGGGGCTCGTGGGGGTGGGGCGCAGCATTCGCACGGCATCGTCAGGTGTCGCCGTAGTGCTCCCGCATCACCTCCACCCACTGTTCGGGCCGGGTCGCCTGGCAGCCGGAGCATCGGCGCCTGGTGACGCGCTCGGCGACGGGTAAGTCGGACTGCGCAGAGCGCACCTGGAGCAGGTCCAAGAGCAGCGGTGCGTGGCAGAGGGGGCAGGGCTCGCCGTACCTGGTGTTGTTCATGCGGGGGAGAGTGCACACACGCGTGGCCTACCGTCTCGGGCTGCCGGGACGGCCCGCCTGACGGGCGCTCCGAGAAAAACCTAATGATGGCTTTCCGCCCGACGGGAAGGACCCCGGATCGCGCTTCTCCGCAAGTCATTGGGCGGTTTCCATGACCCGGTGATCAGCAAAGAGGACTTTCGTCCGGGAGGCGGGGTGCGTTACCTGTTCCGCGGCGTGATGGTCGGCGACGGCCGGCGCCCTGCGGGCAAGTCGCTGCGCGCCGCTCAGGAGGAGGCCGGCGTCCCGCCCGGTGTGTGGAAGGGCCAGGGTCTGGCCGCGGTCGGCCTCACGGCTGGGGACGTGGTGACCGAGCGGCAGGCCGAACTCCTCCTCGGCGAGGGCCGGCACCCGGACGCCGACGGGATCGAGCGGGCCCTCATGGAGGAGGTCTCGGCCCGGCTCGGGTGGGCGTGGGAGCCGCGGGACGTGACGCCCGGCCGCCGCCCGGTCATGGAGATCGCAGGGATCGACCGACGGCTCATCGGCTGGCAGTCCACCCGCCGCCAGCAGATCGAGGACGCACTCCCCGTCCTCACGGCCAAGTACGAGGACCGTCAGGGGCACCCACCGGGGGAGCGGGCCGCCTACGCGCTTGCCTGCCAGGCCACCGACCAGACCCGCCGGCCCAAGCACAAGGAACTACGGTCGCTGCCCGAGCTGCGCGCCGCCTGGCGGGACTCGGCGGCCCGAGCGTACGGAGCCGACGTCGTGGCACGGCTGGCGGAGCGCGCCCGAGCAGCGGCCGCAGCGATATGGGTGCGGGTGCGCCCGATTGTCGACATCACCTGGCCGCCGCCGGGACCATCGCCGTGGTCTACGTGATGCGCGGCGCCTTCAACCGCCATCACCTCCTCGCCGAGGCCCGCCGTCACCTCTCCTACGCCCTGCGCGGCCGCCCCCACCAGCATGGCCTGGACGAGCAGATCGTCCAGACGGCCATCGACGCGTACACCCGCTCGGTCGGCCGGGGCTGGATGATGACCGCCGACCTGCGCGCCCTCTACCCGCGCGACACCGAGGACCAGGCCGTGCTGCGCCCCCTGACCCGCAACCGGTCCGCCACCCCGTACCAGCGAACCCGCCTCGCCGCCGGCGCCCTCACCGCCCGGGTCCACGCCGTACGCCGCGCGGACCGCCTGCACTCCCCGACCCGGCCGCGCACCGTCGCCGTGCTGACCACCCCGAGACCCAACCTGCGCCCGGGGCGGGCGGAGCGGAGGGCCGGTCGGGACCGCGAGCCGACGACGGACGTCGCCGCGGTGGAGCAGACCCGCCGGACGCTGGAGGCCGCCGCCGAGATGGCTGCCCGACTCCAGGCCGGGATCCGGGAACGAGCCGCCGCCTGCCGCCCCTTGCTCCAGCCCGCCCCGGCGACGGCCCCACCGCCGCACGCCCAGCATCCCGTCCAGCCCCCGCCGGGCCGGGCCACACCCACCGGAGGAATCTCATGACCACCACACCATCGCCGGACCCGAGGATCGAAGCCGTCGCTGCCCGGCTGAAGGAGGCCGTCCAGGAGCGCGCCGAGGCGCTCGGGCCGCCGCCGGTCTGGCAACCGATCTGGAAGCGGCCCCGCAAGCCGAAGACCATCAAGGTGAAGAAGGAGGAGCTGGCCAAGCAGAGCAAGCGCCTCAAGGCCGTTGGGATGCGCCGCTTCTACGGTTCCCAGGCGTGCCGACCCCGGCCCCGACAGAACTGAATAGGCGGCGCCGCGGCCCGCCGCGATGCCCGCGCCCTGTCCCGGATGCGGCACTCGGACGCCTGGTTGTGGTGACGATCACCGGGCATCGTCTACTCAGTGGACCGCCCGATGCCGACACTGAGTAGAGCCCACTGAGTGGACTCCACCCAGTGGGCGCCACTTTACTCAGTGGGTTCCACCGGGTGTGTGCTGTCCGGGGGGCCCAACGCCGAGCGGGAGGCGGCGGCGAGATCGGCAGCTTCAAGAGTGTCGGGGTGGTTGGGTCCGAGAGTGCGCGTGCGGTCGGACAGCACCTGCTCCCTCAAGCGCAGGGCCTCTTCGTGCCGGCCGAGGAGCGTGTGGGTGATGGCGAGGCTGCTCCTGGCGTCAATCGTGTCTGGGTGGTCGGGGCCCAGTTGCCGCTCGTGCGTGGTGAGGACCCGCTCCTCCAGAGCGAGGGCATCTTCGTACCTGCCGAGCGCGCACAGCGAATTGGCCAGGGCCATCAGGACCAAGACGGTTTCGGAGTGTTCCGGCCCATGGACGCGCTCGCTCGCGCCGAGCATGAACGCCAGCACGCGCGCGGCGTCTGAATGACGGTCCGCACTGCCGTACGCCACAGACAGCTGGAGCTTGGCGGCGAGGGTCTGCGGATGATCAGCACCCAGTGCTCGCTCGCGGTCGACCGCTGACTGCTCCGCGACGGCGATGGCCTCGTCGGTGTGCCCGGTATCCATTTGGGCGACGAGGAGGCAGCAGCGGTAGTTGGCAGTCAGAGGGTGGTCGGGGCCGAGGACACGCTCGCCGTCTGCAACCAGAGATTCCAGCAGGCGGAGGCCTTCCTCGGCTCTGCCGATATCGAGGTGAACGAGAGCGAGTCCTCCTCGGGCGTCGAGGGTGTCGGGGTGCTCGGGCCCCAGGGCCTGTTCGCAGACGGCGATCGCCGTCGCGAGGAGGGGGAGTGCGTCCTCGTGCCGGCCGACTGCTTGGTAGGAGTAAGCCAGGTTGTTTCGGGCCAGGCCGGTAGCGGGGTGATCGGGACCGAATATACGTTCACGGTCACTCAGGACGCGTTCGCCGAGGCTGATGGCCTCCTCATAGCGGCCGACCGCGCAGTAGTGCTGCGCGAGATTCCCGCGAGCGCTGAGGGTGTCAGGGTGATCGCGGCCTCGAAGACGTTCGGCGTCGGTCACCGATTGCTGGTGCAGTCGTAAGGCGTCCTCGTTGCGATCGGTACGGTCGTAGAGGGCTGCGAGACTCAGCCGGCTCTGGAGGGTATGGGGGTGCTCCGGGCCCAGCGTGCGCTCAAGAGCGGCGGCCACCGTCGTGATCAGCCCAAGTGCTTCCTCGCGCCGCTCCATCTTGGCGTAGACGGTCGCGAGGCTTCCCCGGACCGTCAGGGTCGTGGGATGGTCGGGCCCCAGGACCCGTTCGCTCTCGGACATCGCCTGCTCCCCCAGCGAAAGGGCGATGTCGTAGTGGCCGAGCTGGCCGTGGTGTTGGGCAACACCAGCATGTGCGATGAGCGTGTACGGGTGCTTGGGTCCGAGGATCCTCTCGCAGTCGGCGAGGAGCGCCTCGGCGACGTGCAACGCGTCGTGGTAGCGCCCGAGGGCCTCGTAGATCTGGGAAAGGTCGAGCCGGGAGAGGAGGGCGTCCGGGTGATCGGTGCCCAGCAGCTGTTCGCGCTCGGCCAGTACTTGCTCTGCCAGGAGGAGGGCGTCACCGTGGAGACCGAGTTCGCGGTAGACGTGGGCGAGGTTGGCACGGGCGCGCAAGGTCTCGGGGTGGTGCTCGCCCAGGAGGCGCTGCCGCTGGGCCACCACATGGAGGCCTAGCTCTCTGGCTTCCTCGTGGCGGCCGAGTTCCGCATAGGAAACGACGAGGTTGGACTGGGCATTGAGGGTGTCGGGGTGGTCGGGGCCCAGCAGCTGTGCGCGTGCAATGAGGACCTGTTGCCTGATGCGGAAGGCCTCCTCGTACTGACCGAGCGCACCGTGAGTGGAGGCGACGTGCAACAGGGTGCCCAGAGTCTTTGGGTGGTCGCCTCCCAGGAGGCGCTGTTGGGCATCGGCGACCAGCTGGTTGAGGCGGTGGGCGTCCTGCGGCCGTCCGAGCATCCGGTAGGAGGAGGCGAGGTTGCCGCGGGCCTCGTGGGTATCGAGGTGGTCGCCTCCCAGGAGGCGCTCACGGACGGCCAGTACGTGCTCATCCAGGCGACGGGCCTCCTCGTACCTGCCGAGTTGCCGGAAACTCGAGCCGACCTCGGCCTGCGCGCGGAGGGTGTCCGGGTGGTCACCTCCCAGGAACCGTTCACGGGAGGCGAGTACCCGCTCGCTCAGGCGCAGTGCCTCCTCGTACGTGCCCAGTACCCGGTACGTACGTGCCAGCTCCGCAAGGGCGGTGAGCGTGTCGGAATGGTCAGCGCCGAGTGACTCTTCGGCCTGAGGGACCACCTCCTGCCAGTAGACGCGCGCGGCATGCGTGAGGCCGTTGTCGAGCAAGCTCCGTCCGGCACGGAAGACGAGCGCACGGGTGTTGTCCCGCCAGGGCTCGCTTGCATCCGTGCGGGCGAGGGTAGCGGTGTTGGCCCGCAGGACTGCCGCCAGGGCGTGCTCCCGCTGATCGGGGTCAGGCCAGATACTCAGCAGGCCGTCAGCGGCGGCCGACACGGCCGAGGACGCCGGTTCGGAGCCTGGGGCGGGGCCCGCTTCGCGAACGGCGCGGGCTGTCAGGGAGTGGATGCCCACGTGGAGATGCTCCCTGTGGGCGCTGTAGTTGATCAGGGCGTAGCGGTGTAGGACCAGGAGGGCCGAGCGCACCTCGTCTGGTGTCGGCGTACTCTCCGCCGATGCCGCGGGCTGACGGTGCCGGGCGAGGTGGTCGAGGACCGCTGGCGCGGACCAGAGCGCCTCCGGGTGGCCGGCAGGGTCCAGCAGCGCGGCGAGTTCGAGGACGAGCCGGACCAACCCGTCCGGACTCGCGGTCGTGGCCGCGTCCAGGGAGAGCAGCAGAGCCGCGCCGACGTGGCGGCCGTACCCCTCGGTGTCGGCCCAGACCGGCAGGAGTTCGTCGAGCCCACGCGTGCGGTCGCGCAGCCGTCGTAGGTAGGCGCCGCCAGACAGCTGTTCGTTGATGAGGTATGCGGCGGCGTGCCCGATGGCAAGGGGCAGATGCCCGAGGTCTTCCGCCAGCTCCTGCGCCGAGCCGTCCAGCAGGTGGCCGACGCCTTCGGCCCCCAGACGCTGCTCCAGGTAGGCGGCCGCCTCGGTGCCGCTGAAGACGCCGATGTCGATCCGAGCCCGGCCTTGACCGGTCAGCCGCACGTCCTTGAGCCGCGAGGTGGCCAGCACACGGCCGATACCGGGGCGTCCCGGAGGCCACCAAGGAGCGACCGCGCCCGGATCGGCGACATCGTCGAGCACGACCAGCCAGGTACGGCTGGTGGCAGCCAGCCACCCCAGAAAGGCCCGGGCGTCCTGCTCGGAGTCCTCGCCCAGCGCGCCCGGCGCCTGGACGAGCACTGCGGCTTGTGCGTAGAGGCTGACGACCTGCTGCACATCGGCGGCCGGAACCCACAGCACCAACTCGGTGCCATCCAGTACCGCCTCGTGAACGTACGCGGCAGCCAGCTGGGACTTGCCCACGCCTCCGGGACCGGAGAGCACCTGCGCCAGGACAGGCGTCTTCCCCGCCCCCCGGACGCTGTCGATCTCCGCCCGCAGACCGCTCCGGGGCTGGAACGCCGAGGCAAGCAGGGGCGGCGTGCCGATGCGCATCGGCCAGACGGGTTCCGGCCGGGAGGGCTGGTGGATGGTGACGCTGCTGTGCGGACCGAGGGCGCTGGCGACGATGTCCCGACCGGCGGCGACGCTTCCACCGCTGGCCTGGACGAACGCGGCCGCCATGACCTCCAGCGTGGGCGCTGGGTCGTCCGCGGAATCCTCTGGTGCTGGTGCTGGTGCTGGTGCTGGTGCTGCATTGCGGCGGCGCGGCCAGAGAGGACTCATCAGGCTGCGCCTTCGCCCACCAGGGCGTGCCCGCAGACACCGTCGCGGTCCTGTGCGGCGGCGAAGGTCGCCGTACCGCGCGCTAAGGCCGACACCACAGAAGACATCCCGACCGACCCTCGCCCCCCAACGCGCCCTCCTCCTGGACCGGATTGCCCGCACGGAGCCCGGCCGGCAGCCTCCTCGCCCACGTCAATCCGCACTGGCACAGATTCTTCTCCCCCACGTCGGCACGCGTACATACAGTCAGGGCTCCGCAGGAGCGGCATCTCCACAGCCGACGGCGAAGCGTTCCAGCGCCCGGACACCAGCTCCGGTCTCACTGGACTTGGCTCCCTTCTCCAAGCGCGCTGCCGGTGATGTCCCCGCCGGCAGCGATGCCTCCGGGCTCAGCTGTCACGCTCGGGGTAGGCGCCACTGCCCCGTCCGCAGGGGCCGCTGTGCTTGCCGGTGGCGGTTGGGCGCTCACACGGGAATTCGATCCCAACGCGCTGCCGGTGATGTTCCCGCCGACGGCGATCCCACCTGTGCCGGCTTGCACGCTGTATCCGGCTGAAGGCGTGTCCCGACGGTTCAGGGAGGCCACCGCGATGACGAGACCAGCGCATGCGAGGACCGCGCCGATGATGCTGGCGATTCTGTCGCCGGTGTCGAGGTCCACCGCGATGACGACGACCAGCAGGCCTGTGGTGACGAGCGCGGCCACCACAACTGCCGCCCATACGGCCTTCCGTGCCCCGCCCGACGGTCCCGCCATCATGTCCCCCGTCCGTCCCGCCCCCGCCGCCCTGTGGCTTGGGGGCGGCGGCCCTGACTGCTACTCATACGTAGGCTAGACGCTGACCGACTTCGCGTCTCCGGTAAGCGCCAGGGATCCCGGTCCGGTTCACGGAGAGGCTGACCCGCCCGGAGAACCGGCACGACAAGCTCACGCGAGACAACCTCCTGGATCTGGAGGACCACCACCTGGTGAGGATCGAATCGGTCCAGGAAGATCAGCGACAGGTGTGGGTGCTCACCAGGAGGGGACACGGCGAGGCGAAGAAGCTGCTGGAGCCGAAGGGGATACGGGTGGCGGTGCGGCGGAAGTACACGACGCTCGACGAGCTGTCGAAAATCGAGAACAACCTGGCCGGGATGCGGCAGTCCGGCATCGTCATCCGGGGCGAGCTCGGGCACAGCGGCACTGAGGTGACGACGCTCGACCTGACCCCCAAGACCCCAGAGGCCACAGTGGCCACCTGCGTGGACCTGTCCACCTACGAGCGGTACGACACCCGGGCGAAGAAGATGATCCCCCTGCCCCCGTCTCAGCCCGTGCGTTACCTGATGACGATCCACACGGAGAAGTGGCCCACAGGCGGGATCGTGACCGACCTTCAGCAGGAAGGGGTGCGCACGTGCTGGTGCGACGGACGGCGGCAGCTGCTGGCGTGCTCCTGGCGATCGGCGTTGCCGCGCCGGCCGCCAGGCGGAAGGGCCGGACGGCGGGGTGTGCAAGGGCGGGGACATCTACGTCTCGGTGTGCGCCGAGGACGGGACGCTCTCCGGCGGCTCCTCTGGCTCCTCGGGCTCGACCACTCCGGCCGGCACTGGCACCAGCTCGTCAGGCGGCGGCTCGGCGCCGCCGTGCACGTACGAGAAGCTCGACCCCCAGCCACCGCCGGAGAATCGGCCCCGTCACACGGCAGGTGCTTCCAGGTCAGTCCCGTCATAGAACCGGAATCCCAAGGCGTGAACGAGCGCGACGACTAAGTCCTCCGCCAGCGGATCACACTCAGCCACCAGGGCAGCCCTGAGCGCCACCGGGTCCGGCTGAAGGCCAGCCCCTCGAGCCCAGGCCTCAGCTCGCTCGCCTACTTCGGCCGAATCACCGATCCACTCACCGGGCAGACCGTAATCCCGCGCCATCTCCGGGGACAAAGCACATTGCCATGACAGGCCATCGGGACTCGCTGCCTGAACCGTCACGAAGTCGCTGTCGACCACATGCGCAACCAGCACAGAAGCACGAGTCTCGTCGACTATCGAAGAGTCCGGATCCGTGACAGGGCACGCTTGCAGGATCTGCCACCCGCCATCACGCGCCCACCACAACGGCATACAGTCCGAGGCCCGCATCGCCGCCAGTTCTGTCAGTGGCCGGCTGGCTCGCGCGACGATGAAAGACCCCGAGAACCCCATGACCGGGAACCATAGCCGCGGTCACTGACATCGTCGATTACCCGGCCAAGGCTGCGTGACAGGCCACACGCACGCCGGGAGAGGGTCAGCTGGGGTTCGCGGAAAACGGGCCTTCAGGGCACCGGAACCGGGCCTGTGCCGGGACTGCCGCGAGGACCGGCAGTGCGAGCGCCGCCTGAGGCGCGAACCGCTGCGGCCCGGGAGTCGTCCTGAGGTGTATGAGCATGAACACCATCAACGCGTTACGGCACACCGCGCGCTGGGCCGGTGTTGTGGCCCTCGTTACGACGCTCCTGACGGGCACCGCCACGGCGGCGACCGCCGCGCCCGCGTCCCCTGCCGTCGCCGATGGCCTCAAGCCGGGCGACACCTTCGCCTACCCGAACTACATCCTCCAGCTGGACGGCACGTCCGTCGAAGCCCTCAAGGAGGTCACGGTCAGCGGGGAGCAGACCCTGACCATCGTCCGAGGCCCCAACTACCTGAGCCACGCGGTCACCCGCTGGGTCGACGACGCTATCGCCGGGCGCGAGGGACGGCTTAAGACGGCGACGATCCTCTGCATCGACTACGGCGGCAACGTCGCCCGGCGGTTCACCTTCGTCGGAGCGTTCGTCACACGCATCGACTACACCCCGGGCGGCATGGAATCCCTCACCGTCCGCTACTTCTACGACTACTAGCCGATCAGCTTCGTGTAGTCGGCGGCGGAGAGCAGGTCGTCGGTCGACGCCCCTGCCGCCAGCCTGATCTTGAACAGCCAGGTGATGTACGGGGCGTTGTTGACGTCCTTGGGGGTGTCGGCCGCGTCCGCGTTGACCGCGACGATCTCGCCGGTCAGCGGCGAGTAGATGTCGGACGCGGCCGTCACCGATTCCACGACGCCGATCGCGTCATCGGCCTTGACCTGCGGGAACTGCGCACCGTCCCCCGGCAGCTCGAAACTCGTATGCGCTAGCGAACGCACAGCAAGATCGTTCTCGCCGGGAGTTCCTGCACCTCAACTACTCACACCTGGTGCAGCGGCTGCACCGAGAATGATCATGCTGGATGACCACTGACCACTGACCACTGACCACTGACCACTGACCACTGACCACTGACCACTGACCACTGACCTCGTCGAGTCGCCTCCGACGGGATAGACCCAGCCCTCAGACAGCTGCCGACGCACGTACAGGCGCCCCACGACCTCCTGCTCACCGTCGGGCAGCAGCACCCGGATCGGCACCGGCTCAAACCCCTCGGAGGACGTCACACGCCCACCGTAGAAGGCGCCGTCCCGCCGGCCACGGCCACGTCACTCAGGTCGTCCTCGGTGCAGGCCTCGGCGACGGCCGCTACACCCAGCGTGTGTCGGAAGTCGAGCCCGCCGAGGTGGCGATCCTGGTGTGTGACTAGAGTCAGAGGCATGGCAACACCAGTGCTTCAAGCAGTTGAGTCGAACGGGACGACCTGGGATGACGCCTCTGAGGAGCAGCTGCACGACCTGCTAGCTGACATGAGTCTCGGATCACGATTTGTCGTCGTGCGGCGGCTTGATCTGGAGCCTGCAGATCAGCACTACATGCAGGTCTATCTCAATGACGACCTTAGCTATCAGGTGGAATACCGTGAGGGAGGGCCGGACAGGCACTTCCAGACATGGGTACCCCGCGGGCACGGGGTCTTCGCAGTGGAACCTGTGGCTGAGGTGCTGCAGGGTTGGGCCTGCGGGCGACCTGGCTGGCGTGACACTCTTTCTTGGGTTCCGTGGTCACCTGCAGAGTCGTGCGCCCGTCACCACCCCCTCACAGCCACTCGTTGATAGCTGCGACCAGAACAGTCGCTCCATAGCGGACGGCTAGTTTGTCGTACTCGCGGCCACGGCTTGGTGCCTTTGAGGCGGTTGATGCCGCACTCGACCGCGTGCCTGGCCTTGTAGTCTTCCGGATCGAATTTCGGTGGACGGCCGCCGTGGAAGCCGCGGCACTTACGGTTGCGCACCTGGTCGGCCTTGTCCGGGATGGTGCAGCGGATCCCGCGGCGGCGCAGGTAGGTCCGGTTCCGACGGGAGGCGTACGCCTTGTCAGCCCCCACCCGATCGGGACGGACGCGCGGCTTGGCGGTCAAGAACATCGCTGTCCAGCGAACCGAGATCACTCCGGAGGAGCTCGCCACACTCAGGCAGGTCATCAAGGATGCACAACCCCCATCTGGAGAGCCGGAACACCTATATACACGGGCGGGCGTGGGCGAGGTGAACGGCAACCTTTGGCGATGAACCGAAGGCCAAGGAGCGGGTTCCGCACCAGGCCGCTTGCCGTGGCCGACTTGGAGACTCTCTCGGCCGAACTGCAAGCCTTGGCCAACCGCACCGTGGAGTGGACATACGCGGTCTTGCAGAAGACGCACGCACACATCTCCAAAGCCGACGACGATGAGTAGCCCGGCAAACCTGCAAGCCCGCCATATCCGCCCAGCGTGTTCGCCACGAACCCACGGGTCCGTCACCGAAAGTGGCGGCATCGGACCCGCGGGTTCCCGCTGAAGAACCTTCAGTTTCCGCGAACTCACGGGGATCACGGCCCGGAGCTCCCGTCTCTGCCCCGGCCGCAAGATAGCCGTCAGAGATAGGGGCGTCGGGTCACTACAACTGGTCCCGGTCCCCCTCAGCAACGCCTGAGTACCTCAGCAACGATTGGTATGCCGCCTGGACTACGGGCTCCGGTTCTGGGAGGGACTCCCCCCGCTGGTATGCCCCCAAGCACTCCAGTGCGTCGCTGCAGATATCCCTGTCGCGCCCGTGGCTGGCTTCAGCCGACGTTTCTGTGGGGAGGCTGTAGATCATCCTGATGTCCATCCAGATGCGCCGTCGTAGGGGACGGTCAGGAACTCGCAGCATCGTGATCTCGATTCGCTCGCGGCGATCCTGCATGCGATGGAAGCGTTTGACCTTCTTCTGCGGGGATAGGGTCTCCGATCTCCAGAAGGCGCTTGGATATGTGTGCCGGGTGTCCTCCGCGGGCCATTCGTAGCTGCCCACTTTTAGGCGGATGTCCTTCTGGATCTCCATGAACTCGGACATAGCCTGCTCGATGGCCGCCTGAGCCGCCTCTGTCCGTGCAGCCTTTACCTGCTGATGTTGCTCCCAGACCGTGCCGGCGAAGGTCGTGGCCCCGCCTACGAGAGCACCGCCCAGGGCGAAGAGTCCTGCCGTCAGATCGCTCATGAGCTGCGTCCTGTGGCTGACCGCAGCGTGGCTTCGGCCTGGCCTGGCCACCGGCCAGGATGACGGTCACGGTACGACGGCGATACGGCGGCCGTGGGGGGCTGGTACTCGGGTCTGTCTGATGGGGTGGGCAAGGGCTTGAAAACGGCGGCAACACCAAACTGGTTCACCATGACCATCACGCTCAAGTGGGCCTCCGGCGGCTGGACGTTGCGCGAGCTTCGTGATTCACACAGCACAGCGCGCTTGGTTGTCCACCTTGCGCCTCGACACCACCCTGGCGGCTTTCCGGGGGAGAAGGACACCCGGATGCATCCGGGATCGGAGGTAGGAGTCCTGAGCCGACCCAGCGTGTTCGCCGTGAACCCGCGGGTCCATCCCCGCAAATGTCGGCACTGGATCCTCGGGTTCCCGCTGTCAGTGCACCGATGCGCGGACAGGACGCCACCCTGGAGCGGCTCCGCGTCGACTGACAACTCGAAGAAGCCCTGACCCACGGGCCCGACCCGCTTCACCTCGCCGAGGTGTTCGGGCTCGACGAGAAGACCGCCATGCGTTACGCGGACTCGGCCCGGCGCCTCCTGGAAGCCAGTGCCGAATCGTGGAGCGTCGTGCCAGCATCGGCGGATGATCAACGCTGAGGACCTGGTCGGCAGGCACCTGCTGAAGGTGACGACGTCCTGGCACCACTACAAAAAGACCGAACCCTCCCTCCTGCACATGTGGCTGCACATGGACGGCCTTGGCCCCGTTCGGTTCCACACGCCGGACGACGGGTTGTTCCTGGAGATCGATCAGCCTCACGGCCCCTACGACATGGACGAGTACGGTCACACCACGGTCGAGGACGACCTGCCCAGCTTCCCCATGGCCCGGTTCGTCGGCCAGCGAATCCTCTCCGCCCGGGAGATCCGCTACCGGCGCGGTAACTACGACTTCGCCATCGGCATCACCGTCCAGTTTCCCGACGGCACCATGCACATCCTCAACCTCGCGGACGAGATCGTCCTGGCCCATGATCAGCACCTGGGTCCGGTTGAGTGATGGGCGACGTGTGAGTTGCAGTGGTTTGCGACGGTGTCCTGCACTGGATGTGGGACGTGTTGTTGCTGGTCGTGGGTCTGTGCGGGGTGTTGTAGGTGTCGTTCTTTGGGTGAAGGTCGGTGTCGTTTCCTGTCGCCGGTCGGTGAGTCTGCACAGTCGCTGTGTTCCTGACCTGGTGTTGTGCAGGTTGGTTGAGCGGGTTTGTGGCTGGGTGGCTCAATGAATCTGCGTAGTGTCGGGATGCTTTCTCCGTCTGACCTGAGATGTTTCCGATCCTGGATGTGGTTGTGCAGGTTGGTTGGGGACTGCGCAGTTTCGCTGGTTGTTGGTATGTGGCTAGTCCCTCGACGGCACCGACCACCAAAGCCACAAGGAAAACAGGGCAGTGGCTACGTAGGTCACAACGGAGAGCGTTTGTCTCTGGAGACGGAGAGCACCTGCCGGTCGTTGGCGTGTGGAATGTCGCTGAGAGATAGGAGCGGCGGGGCGGAGTGGAGGCTAGGTGGACCCGTCTTGGGGGAATCACGCGCCCCCAGCGGCCGCCGGGAGGGCCCTGGTGGAGCCGATTCTGTTCAGGGAGCCCGAGGAATCCCGCGTAGGCCTGCCCCCAGCGAGCGGCCGGACTTCGTGGTACTCGCCCTGGCTCTTCGGGGTGATCTGGAAGGGCCGGAGCGGCAGAGTTGAAGAGGTGCTCGCCGACTTCGAGCCAGGAGGCCCCGCGTAGACAAAGCCAAAGTCCCCGCGTCAGCAAGTAGTTGCTACTCTGGCAAGTAGATGCCGGGGTAGACATAGGGATGCCCCGGCGACGACGGGAGGGGTTTGGCATGCGCGAACAGGCCGATGCGGCCGCAGCGTTGAAGGGGATTGCGCGGATCGAGGCGACCGCGCGGGGGCGAAGCGGCTGGTACGCCGGCTACCTGTGGTTCTTCGCCGTCTGGCAGCTTGGCCTGGTTCCCGCCGTGCTGCTGTGGCACGGACCGACGGGGACACTGGTCAGCACACTGGCGAATGCCCTCGTGGTCATGGGGCTGTCCCTGTTCGCCGCGCGGCAGCCTGTAGTTCCGCGCGGCTACGGCGGCCGGCACCTCAGAGTGATCGGCGCCTGGGCGGTGGCCTACGGCTTGGCCCTCGCGCTCGGCTTCACGGTCTTCGTGGACAGTGTCGCCTTCGCGGCCGTGGCTGCCCTCGCGTGCGCGCTGCCGGCCTCTGCGGCAGCCTGGCGGGAGGCGCGCGCCGTATGACGCAGGGAGCCCTGGAGGGGGCAGGACGGGGCCCTCACCCGCGGCACGCACTCGCACCCCTTCTGGCCTCGGCTGTGCGTCTGTCGATCGTCGCAGCCCTCGCTGCCGTGGAGAAGGCCGAGTTCGCCTACGTGCGGGATCTGGTGGAGATCACCGACTCCGCGTTGTCGAAACAGGTCTCGCGCCTGGAAGAAGTGGGCTGGGTGACGGTCGAGAAGGGGCAGGTCGGACGCCGGCCGCGGACCTGGCTGCGTCTGACTGAGGATGGAGCAACTGCTTACCGGCGCCACCTCGCCGCGCTCACGGCGATCGCGGGTCCACTGCGCTGATACGGGCGGGACGGACGGCTGGCCACATTGTGGCCAGCCGTCCGTCCGAGCCTTGACGGCGGTAGACCGCTCGTCACGAAAAGTCCGCCTACCGTCGAATGCTGCATGAACCTGCACAGCACGAAACTCGCCTTGAGGCAAGCACCGGAGCGCTGCTAGAACTCGGCAACACGATTCTGATGGGGCGAAGTCTGCTCTCCCTGTTCAGCAACATGCGCTCTCGCTTCGCGGCGATGAAGCCAGACATGCCGAACTGGGTTCCTCGACCCGTCGTACAACCTTGAACGGCTGTTGTGAGTCATGTGGGTGTGGCGCAGGGACGCCGCACCCACAGCACGTTCGGGAGAATCCCCTTGAAGCATTCCAGCCCGGCCGGCAAGCGGCTCACCGTGGCCGTCACCGTCGCTCTCGCGGTCACCGGCGGCGGTCTGACCTCCGGCCCGGCGCTGGCCTCGGTGCCTTCCGCCCTCATGGTCACCGCGGACGACGCACCGTCCGCCCCCGCCGTCATCGACCCGGCATCGGCGCTGCGCGGCTGGGGGCCTTCCGGGTTCCTCAGCCGCGTAGGTGAGTCGAACGAGGTGCCCACCTATCGGTGGACGCGGTACGCGGATGGCGTCACGACCACGCTGCCGGCGACGACGACCTACTACCGTGCCTCGGTGGGCGGTGACGTCGTCGTGCGGCCGGAGGGCACCACGTACCACCTGTACGACATGGCGGCGGGCGGCGAGCCCGTCTCGATCGACACCGCGTCGCTCGGCGCCTCGGCGACGCTCAGCTGGGTCGCGGACCGCACGCTCGTGATGCGGACGGACGACGGCTCCGGCCGCACCACGCTGCACCTCGTGTCCAAGCCGCAGGGCGAGGTCGTGGACCTTGTGGTCACCGGCCTCCCGGCGGACGCAAAGGTCGCTTTCTCCTCGCTCGCCGCGCCCGGCCTCCTCGCCGTCAGCTACACCGGCACAGTGCGCGGTGTCGCCGGGAAGCGGCTCGCCGTCGTGGACCTCGCGGAGGGGAGGGTCGTCGATGACCGGCCGGTTCCGGTGATCGACCCCTTGTCCGGGATCGCGGTCTCCGCTACCCACGTGGCCTGGGTGGAGCGGCCCTCTGAGGGGGAGACCGTCGTAGTGACGGCCCGCCGAGGCTCGGACGCTGCCCCGCACCGCATGACGCACCGCGGGCAGGACAGGGGAGTCTCTGTCTTCCTGCTGGGCGGCTGGGTCCTGTTCGGCGTGCCCGGCGGGTCCACCGCCCAGGGCCCGAACCCGCTTCACGCGCTGCAGGCTGTCCCCGTGGACGGCGGCACGAGACCCTTCGTCCTGCTCGACAGCCTGGTGACCGGTTACGGAACACCAGACACCCTGCTCGTCCAGGGCGGGACGGACGCCCAGGGCGAGGGCGTGTACCGGATCGTCCTCGGCTCGGACGGCAAGCCCCTTGCCACCCGGCTCGCGACCACTGGTCTGCGGACCACGCTCGGAGTGGTGGAGGAGTCCGTCCCGGCCGTCGCCGACTTCAGCGCGCCCGGATCCACCGTTCGCTTCGACTGGTACCTCGGGCGGGGCAGGGCCGTGGCCGAGCTCGTGATCATCGAATACGCGACCAACCACACCTGGTCGCAGCGCGTCCACGTGGAGGACCGACTTTCTTCCGACCGGTTCGGCCGCGTCACCCTCGACTGGAACGGCCTCTCCAACAGCCAGCTCTCCGCCCCCAGCGGCTCCTACATCTGGAGGCTGACAGCATCGCCGTTCAACGGCATCGGCCCGGTGCTGCAGCGGACCGGCACCCTCAAGGTCACGAACAAGGCCGTCCAGCACGACTACTCGGGCAGCGCCTTCCCCGACTTGCTCGTCCGGAACGCGAACGGCGATCTGCACTCGTACGACACCCGCCAAGTCCTCTTCGACCCCGGCTACGGGTACCAATGGGACGGGACCTATCGGGGCCGCGGCTGGAACGCCTACGACCGGATCCTCGCCACCGGCAACCTGGACTCCACCCCGCACTCCGACCTCGTCGCCCGTGACCGGACGGGCGTCCTCTGGTTCTACTCGAACGAGGGCGGCACGCTGGCCAAACGGACCTCGATCGGTGGTGGCTGGAACGCCTACGACGAACTTGCGGCCGGTTCCGACCTGACCGGCGACGGCCGGCCCGATCTCGTCGCCACCGACCGCTCCGGTGTCCTATGGCTCTACAAGGCCACCGGCTCGGCAAACAAGCCGTTCACAGCGCGCAAGCGGATCGGCGGCGGCTGGGACGCCTACAACAACGTCACCGCCCCCGGCAACCTCGGCGGCGGGACGACCGGCGACCTCCTCGCCCGCGACAAGGACGGCGTCCTCTGGCTGTACCTCGGCAAGGGCGACGGCACCTTCGCGCCGCGCACAAAGATCGGTGCGGGCTGGGGCCGCATGGAACACCTCGTCCCCATCGGTGACTTCGGCCGCGACGGGCGCCCCGACCTCCTGACCTCCCAAATCGACCGCGACGGCCGTACCGTATTCCTCCGCTACAAGGGCACCGGCAACTGGCGCGCACCTTTCGAGAAGGCCGTGACGACGCCCGTGGACCCGCTGCTCTACGGCTTCGACCTTCTCTCCTGATCCGCAGTCACCTCCGGCATCCTTCCCGACGCCGATTCCGAGGTGCTGCTCCAGGCGGTGGCCGAAGCAGTCTTCCCGTACCCATCCCCCGACGGTCGCCGCCGTGAGAACGATGGAGACGGAGAGGGCGGGCCGGCCGACACTGCAGCCCCGATCCGGGCCCGCTCGTCCACCGCGGGCCGGGCCGGTGGCAGACCCTCCTCGGCCCAGTCGAGTACGCGTCCGCGGACTGCACGGCTTGTCCGCACGACATCCACTGATCTGCATCCGTTCGCCGGTTCCGCGGGCTTGCCGATGACCTCACCCTCCTCAGAACTTGGAGAGAACCACCCCCGTGAAGCACCACAGACGCATCACCCGGCGTTACCTCAGCACCTCCGTCGCCATCGCCCTCGCGGTGACGACCGGGGCACTGACGGCTCCGGCGGTCGCCGCCGGGCAGCCGGCGCCGCCCGCCACCGCCCAGGAATCGGCGGACGAGCAGGCACCGCTCGACATCCCGGCCGACTCGAAACTGCTCAGCGCGGGTCCGACCGGAATGCTGACCAGCACGGGTTGGCAGGCGGACACAGCCGTGTACCGCTGGACGCCTCACAGGGGTGGCGCCACCGTCACGCTCCCCGCCGGGCCCAAGTGGGGTAGCACGGGCACGGACCTCGTCGCATCCAAGAGCGGGGACGTGTACACGCTCACTGACATGAGTGGGGAGTCGGATCCGGTCGTCATCGACGTATCGGGGCTCGGCACTCCCGGCGAGCCCTACCACCTGCGACGGGTCATCGGCACGACGTTGCTGATGAGCGACTACACGAACGCCCGGTGGACGCATCACCTGGTGTCCGTGGTGGACGGCCGGACCGTCGACCGCCCGGTCGCGGAGCCGATCGGCCGGTTCGACTACGGCCTGCACGATGCCGGGCCAGGGCGCATCGTCCTCAGCTACGTGGTGTCCGGGACGGGCTCGTCCACGCGGCGGTTCTGCGTGGTGGACGCGACGACCGGCGAGGTGACCGAGAACTACGAGGCGAGCTCTGGCTCGGAGGGTGTCGGTTCGGTCGCGCGAACCGCGAACCACCTTGCGTGGATCGCGTGGGGCGAGACTCCGATGCTGAGGTACATGCTCCGGGGCACGCAGGACGTCGAGCGGATACCGCTGACGACCACGGGCGAGGCGAGCGGTGTCGAGGTCCGCCTGCTCGGCGACTGGGCGCTGTACGCCCGGCCCGGCGGGGGCACGGCCTACACGGGCGCCGACCCCCTCCACGCGCTCACCGCCAGCTCCCTGACGACCGGTGAGACGTTCAAGGTCCTGGACCACGTGTCGTCGACCGCCTACGACCAGGAGGGGAACCTGCTCGTCCTCGGAGGCATCCTCACACAGGGCGAGGGCCTGTACCGGATCGCCCCCGATGCGGCCACCGGCAAGCCCGCCGCCACCCTCGTACGCGGCTCCGGCCGGCCGACCGCCCTGGTCGTGGAGGCGGAGACCCTGCCGCCGACCGGCACCGTCGACTTCGACCGCGCGGGCGGGCAGCTGACGGCCGGCATGACGCTCAGCCGCCCCAACGCGGACATGACCCTGAAGCTGACGCACACCGCCTCGGGCCGGACCGCCGAACCATACACGTACTGGCCGGGCGGAGACCTGAGCCGGCCCACCGCCACCTGGAACGGGCGTTTCGGCGACGGGTACCCGGCCTACGACGGCGCCTACACCTGGACGCTGACGGCCACACCCTCCAACGGCATCGGTCCGGCGATCGAACGTAAGGGAACCTTCACGCTCACCCGTTCCCCCCGGCCGCGCGATTTCGACGGCAACGCCGCCCCGGACGTTCTGATCCGAGAGTTCGGTTTCCTCTCCTCGTACGACGCCCGGCAGATCCTCGGCCTGGGAAGCTGGGAGGACGCGGACGAGACGCGGATCGGTCGCGGCTGGAACGCGTACGACCGGATCACCCCCACCGGCGACCTCGGCGGCACCCGTCACGGCGACCTCGTCGCCCGCGACGGCGCCGGTGTCCTCTGGTCTTACGCAGGCCGGGCCGACGCCAGGGCTCCGTTCGGCACCCGCGTCCGGATCGGCGGTGGATGGCAGGCGTACGACAAGCTTGCCGGCGGCTCCGATCTCACCGGCGACGGGCGGAACGACCTCCTCGCCACCGACAAGACCGGCGTCCTGTGGCTCTACCCCGGCACCGGCAGCACCACCAAGCCCTTCGCCACGCGCAAGAAGATCGGCAGCGGCTGGGGCGCCTACAACCAGCTCACCGCCACCGGGAACCTGGCCGGCGGCCCGGTCGGAGATCTCGTCGCCCGCGACAGGGCCGGAGTGCTCTGGCTCTACCTCGGCAAGGGCGACGGCACCTTCGCGCCCCGCACGCGGATCGGCGGCGGCTGGGGGGCGTTCAAGAGCGTCGTCGGCGTCGGCGACGCGGACGGCGACGGCCGCAACGACCTACTTGCGCACGAGGACGTCGTCGGCCAGTACCCGCTGTTCCACATCTACCCGGGCACGGGTCAGTGGAAGGCACCACTCGGATCGCGGGAGACCTCCGTTCCCCGGTACGAGAACTGGGACGGCGACGTCTTCTGACAGCCCGTCCCGTACCCCTGCTCCCGCACGCACTTCAGAAGGAGTCCCCCCTGTGAACCGTCAGGGACCCGCCCACTCACGCCGGCTCGCCATGGTCGCCGCCGTCGTCCTCAGCGTCACCGCCGGCAGTCTTGTCGCCCCGGCGGTCGCAGCCGCCCCGGCCGTGCGGACAGCGCCGGCCGCGCCGGCCCCCGATCCCACGACGGCCTTCTCCGTCCCGGCCGGCACCACCGTCCTCTCCAGCGGCCCGAGCGGATTCCTCACCTCCCACCCGCAGGGCACGGCCATCACCCATACCTGGGTACGGCACGACGGCACCCCGATCCCGCTGCCCGCGGGGCGGTATGAAGGGAACCAGGGCACGGACCTCGTCGTCCGGATCGACGGGCCGCGGCATACCTACCTCGACCTGGCGTCCGGCGCGGCCCGAGAGGTCCTCTCCTACAGCACTGCGGAACTCGCTGGTACCCCCGTGCCCGTGCTCCACCAGGGCACCAGGCTCGTCGTCCGTACGTTTCCGACCTCGACCACCGGTGCCGAGCTGCACATCATCGGCAAGGACGCCGAAGGCCGCACCACGGACGTGCCCGTGCCCGGGGTGCCCGCAGACGAGATCGTCGGGATCGAGAACGCTGGGCCCGACACCTTCCTCGTCCGCTCCTACTCCACCGTGGGCGGGGTATGGAGCCAGAGGCTCGCCGTCGTCGACGTGGCCTCGGCGTCGGTGGGGGAGACATACGACCACATCTACGGCAGGGTTACGCCGCTGCCCGCCGCCGTGTCGGCGACCCACGTGGCGTGGTTGGAACCGGAGAACCACCCTTACCCCACGGTCCTGGGTACGGCGCGGCGGGGCCATTCCGGCATGGCCCGCACCGACCTGCCGGCCCCGGCTGCCCCGGAGACGAACAGCACCATGACCGTGCGCATCGTCGGCGACTGGGCCGTGTACGCCGCGCTCGGCGGAGGAACCGCTCCGCGCACCGAGACCCTGCACCAGGTGACGGCCCGCTCGCTGACCTCCGGTGAGACGATCCCGCTTCTCGCGCACGCCTCGGCCCTGGTCGCCGCCCCGGACGGCTCGCTCCTCGCCTCCGGCGGCACACTCGACCGGGGCGAGGGCGTGTACCGGATCTCGCCTGGCACGAACGACGAAACCCCGCCCACCGTCTCGCTCCTGGCCACGGCCGGCGCCCCGACCGCCCTCGCCGTCACCACCGAGGACGCCCCGGCCGGAACGGTGGACCTGGACCGCGCGGGCGGCACGCTGAAGCCCTCATGGACGCTGAACCGGCACAACGCCGAGGCCCGCCTGGTCATCAGACACACCGCTTCGGGCCGCGTGTGGACCTCCCCGGCCCTGGCTCCCCGGACGCCCGCTCAGCCGTTCACCTTTACCTGGAACGGCTCCTTCGACGGCAAGTACCCAGCGTTCAACGGCGCCTACACCTGGACACTGACGGCGAAGCCCGCCAACGGCATCGGACCCACTCTCGTCCGCACCGGCTCCTTCACCCTCACCCGGGCGGCCCGGCCGCACGACTTCGACGACAACGGCAGCCCCGACGTGCTCGTCCGTGACGCACAGGGCCGCCTGGCACTGTACGAGGGCCGCCAGTACCTCTCGCAGCCCTACCGGGAGAGCGACCCGCCGTCCCTGCCGCCGACACTGCTCGGCACCGGGTGGAACGCGTACGACCGCATCACCGCCACCGGCGACCTCGGCGGCGCCCGCCACGGCGACCTCTTGGCCCGCGACACGACCGGCGTCCTCTGGCTCCACCAGGGCAATGGCAAGGGCCTCGCACCCCGCGTCCGGATCGGCGGCGGCTGGCAGGTCTACGACCAGCTGGCGGCCGGCCCCGACCTGACCGGCGACGGGCGGAACGACCTCCTCGCCACCGACAAGACCGGCGTCCTGTGGCTCTACCCCGGCACCGGCAGCGCCACCAAGCCATTCGCCACCCGCAAGAAGATCGGCACGGGCTGGGGCGTCTACAACAAGCTCATCGTCCCCGGGAACCTCGGCGGCGCCGCCCACGGCGACCTCCTCGCCCGCGACAGGAGCGGCGTCCTCTGGCAGTACCTCGGCAAGGGCAACGGCACCTTCGCACCCCGCACTCGGGTCGGTCCCGGCTGGAACGGGTTCTCGGCTCTGATCGGCATCGGCGACGAGTTCCCGCGCGACGGCATCGCAGACCTGGCCGGCATGTACTCGGGATCGGTCTGGCGTTTGTACGGCGGCACGGGGGACTGGCGCGCCCCCTTCACCTACCCGCAGGACGCCGGGGCGCTCGTCCCTCTGCCATACGCCCGTCCCTCCGACGTCTACTGACCCTGCCTCCTTGTGAGCCCTGAGACCTGGCCGCGGACGGACTAAGTTCCGGTCGGGGAGAGACTGTACAACCATGAACGGCCTTCGGAAGTCCTGTGGTCGGGGCGCGCGGACGCCTCAACCATAGTTTCGGGAGGAATCCCCTTGAAGCACCTCAGGCCTGACGGCCGGTGCCTCGCTGTTGCTGTCACGGTCGTTCTTGCGGTGCCGGCCGGCACGGCCGTGACCACCGCGAGCCTGCGCTCGCCGCGCTACGGACGGTGACCCCCGCCGCATCCGAGCAGGGGGCGGGACCCTTCGCCCTCAGCGTGGACGAGACGCTGCCCAGCTCGGGAGCGAACGGATTCGTGACGGCCGCTATGACCCCCGAAGGCGATATGAGGTTCCAGTGGCGCCGTTCTGCGGACGGGGCCGTGACACCTCTGTCCTGGCTGCCTGACGAGAGCGGCGGCCCCCTGGCTGACGCCGCCAGCGACCGCGTGGCGGTGTGGACGGACAGCACTGTTTACCGGATCCTGGACATGGCGGGCGGCGCGCCCGTCGACATCGACACCAGCTCCGTCGGCCCAAGCGCGCGCCGCTGGAAGCTCGCGGGGGGGGGGGGGGGGGGGGGGGGGGGGGGGGGGGCACGCTCGTGATGGTGCGGTACGACGGGTCACGGCACGAAAGCCTGCACCTCGTCTCCAAGCCCGCAGGCATGGCCGTCCACCGCCAGGTGTCAGGACTTCCCGCCGACGCGGCCATAGCGAAGATTGAGTACTCCACGGCCGGCGCCCTCGCCGTGCAGTACCGGAGCACGGTCGACGACCCGAGCCCGGGTCGGCGGCTGGGGTGTGTACGACAAGCTGGCGGCGGGATCCGACCTGACCAATGAAGGGCGCCCCGACCTCCTCGCCCGTGACCGCTCCGGCGTGTTGTGGCTCTGCAAGAGCACCGGCGACGGGACCAAGCCGTTCGCCCCACGCGTCCGGATCGGGGGCGGGTGGAACACCTGCACCACTCACCTCATCGCGCCCGGAAACCTGGGCGGCGCGACAGCTGGCGACCTCCTGGCCCTCGACAAGGCTGGCGTCCTGTGGCTCTACTTCGGCAAAGGCAACGGCACCTTCGCACCCCGCACGCGGGTCGGCGGCGGATGGACCTACCAGCAAATCGTCAACATCGGCGACATCGACCGGGACGGCCGCGCCGACCTTCTCGCAGAGTACGGCCCCGCCGATGGATACGTCCGCCTCAGCGTCTACAAGGGCACTGGCGACTGGAAAGCCCCCTTCCACTTTTTCATGGGCAGTGAATGGCTGCGCCACGGACAGTCACGTTCGCCCTGTCTTCCGTGCAGTTGACGGCCGGATGTCACCCTGGCGCCGCTCGCGGTGACGCGCTACGGCGTCGTTGTTGGCGCAGCGCACGGAGCAGTAGGCGCGTCGGCCGTTGCGGGAGGTGTCGACGAATGCCAGCCCACAGTCGTGGCGCGTGCAGCGCCCCAGCCGTTCGGCGCTGGCGGAGCACACGACGTAGGCGAGTCCGGCTGCTGTGACGGCTCGGATATGCGCGGCTGCGTCAGCGCCAGTGGCGCTGTAGTGCAGGTGGGGTCGGCCGTCGTGCAGGGAGATGCGGGGACTGCTGGAGGCTTCGGCGAGAAGTGTGTTGACTGCCTGGCACCGCTCTGCGAGGTCCTGTCGCCCGAAACAGCAAGCCAGGCGCCGGCTCCATGTCCAGATCGTCTCGGCCTGCGCGGCGGTGAGCGTGCGGTGCACCACGCCGTGCGTGGCGAGTAGTGGTTCCAAGTACTCGGGGGGTGGTGGCGCGGTCAGGTTGACCAGGTCCGCGGCCAGCCGGGCGGCTTCCCCGCCGTAATGGTTGAGGGTCTCCTTCGACGAATCCATCGCCTTTCCCGTCACCCGAAGTGACAAGCAGCTGACCCTGGGACTGCCTACCAGTGCAACGTGACACTGCCGTCGGCGTTGATCTCCTCGCGCACCGTCTCGACGTAATGCTTCCACGCAGGTATCTCTGCTTCGGCAGTCGTACGGAGCCAGTCGGTGAAGGACGCGTAACTGCGGACGGGAACGTCTGCGTGCTCGCCTTCGGAGTATGACCAGACCTCGGGATCAGGTCCGGTGCCTCGCATGAACTCGAACTGATAGCCCTGGTGCATGAAGAAGACGCGGTCGGTGGGCTCGAAGAGCAAGGGCGATTCGTTCTCTTCGAGGAGCTCGCGGGCAGCCGTCCCCAGGCCCAGGACGCGGGGGTGGTAGACGTCCTCCCCCTGCATGAAACGCCCGGCGCCACCGCCGATCAGGGAAAGGAACTCTCGGTAGGCATCTGCCATCGGAGCCTGTTGATCACACTCGACAGCCAGGACGACCTCGGCAGGCAGGCCCTGAAGCTGCTCGGACCGGGCTGTGGTGCCGTCGGTGATCGCGTCGACCACAGCCCGGACCCGCTGCTTCGGCGTCAGCAGGCCAGGCTCATTTGATGACGCTGGCCACTGCTCTGTCGACAATGGAACCGCTGGGTTCTCGTCTCGGCGTCGCTTCCACCACATCTGGCACCCCCACCCTCGCCGTGATCGAGAGCTTACGTGTGCTCCGATCCGGCCCCGATTCCGAGCACTGCACTGGCGCGGTCGCCACCCTCGGCTTGACGGCTTAACTGCATGAGGGTGTCTTTCCCACGCGATCGCCGAGGGAAGAGGCCACGGGCTGGCTGGCCGGGCCGCCAGGGGTGGGCAGTGCGCCGGTCGCCGTGCACCGGCCGTCGCAGTCCGGCGGCCGCCGGGTCACCCTGCACCGGCACGACCAGGACGAGATCCTGGGCCTGGCGCACTCCGACCACGACCTGGTCGTCTTCCTGGAAGCAGGTGGAGTGACCGACCCGGACAGGGTGCTGGACGATCCGCGCTGGGTGGAGTGGCGCGGGGGCCGGCCCCATCAGTGGAGCGCCGAGTGAGCGAAAGCCCCGCAGAGCCGCGGAGAGGGCCGAGGGGCCTGGCCGGGCGGGCAGGGCCCTCGAGCGCGCTTGCCGTCGATCACCCTTTGAGGTTGCCCTTGCCGTAGGAGGGGACGTCCGCGACGGCCTCGGGCGCCGGGATGACGTCGACAGCCACTAGAGTGCGCTGGCCGTCCTCGTCCACGTCGCCTGCTCCTTGTTGCCAGCGGAACTCCGTCGCGTGCACGATCTCGACTTCGGTCAGGAACAGTGGCTCTACTTGGGTCTTTCGGTCGCCCTCACGGAACATCGCGTCGACGAGGACCCAGGCGAGCAGCGGATAGACCTTAGGTTCTTCGTACGTCTCCGTCCCGCCCTTGAGCTGCGATACCTGGGTGCCAACGAACCATCCCTCAGGCGCGGGAATGAGGGAAAGGACCTTTCCGCCGTAGCGTTCTCCGTTCAAGTGGTCCACTACTGGGTCGCGGTCTTCAAGCATCCGATCTCCCGAGCTCGATTGGCATGAGGCTGTGAAATGACCGTACGACCAAGGAGCTCTGCCGGTCTGGGAGTTCGAGCAGGTCTCACGACATACACGAGCCGGCGGCGTTGACTGCAGAGAAGCTCGCCGGAACGTCGCTCCCTGAGCCTGTGGTGAGTAGCGTCAGCGGCACCACCACAGCCTCGCCCGCTTACCGCCACGCTCACCACTGGGCCTTACCAAGGACTGCCCCGCACTGCTCTGACCTACGGGGCAGTATTTGGGGCAGCGCGTGGGTCACTCCCGCGGAGCAAGGGGAACGATGGCGGAACCTGAGGTACACCAGAACCATGAAGGCCCAAGAAGCGTTCTGCGTGCGATGCGGCGGCGCAGACACCCGAGTTACCCGCCTCGACCAGACCAGCGCGGAAGGCACCTGCTTCCGCTGCGACAAGCCCTTCTGACTTTGTTGTCGAGAGCCAGAAGCGTTTGTTGGTCAGCACCGAGAACGGCCCTTCGTCGGGAGTAGGCGTGTTGCCGAGTTCTGAAAGCGCGTTGGTGCTTGCGTCCGGCCATCACCTGTGCATGAGGGTCCTTCCGGGCATGACAAGGCGGTCAGGCGTCTGGGCCGGTTGGTATTCGGTCTCGGGCTGACACGGCGAGCGGGTTCCGCACCGCCGGCTCCGGGACTCCGCGACACACACCACAAGGGCCCGGACTGCTGTCTTCCGTGCCGACCAGTGCCTACGATCGACGACGCAGAGCGGTCCTGGGGGAGGGAGACGCGATGTCAGGGTCGGGGCCATGGCGCCACTCCGAGGCAGTCCCGCCACCTCCGCATGTCGGCTGGCGGCCGGCACCGCTGCCGTTCCCGGCTCCGGGTGTGATCCTGCTTGATGCCTTCCGGGTCCTGGGCAGAGCTTGGTTCCCCCTGCTGGTGGCCCTGTTGCTGTGCGAGTTGGCGGTTTTCGCGGCAGTCATTGCCACCGCTCTCAGCATCTGGGGCTTCCTGGGCGCTCCCGACCTGTTTGCACCCGCCTCTGGTCCGGTCCGTTTGACAGACCAGCTCCTGATCTTCTTGCTTCCCTGCGCCCTGGGGATCTGGCTGGTCCAGGGCACGGTGGGCTCGCTGGCGGCCACTTTGGCCCACTTGGACGCGAGGGGAAGGCGGGTCACCGTGTGGGGGCTCCTGAGGGCAAGCGCGCCCCGGGTACCGGGCACGGTGGGCTGCTATGCGCTGACCTGCCTTCTGTGCCCCGTGCTGGTCAGTCCTTTCGCGCCGCTGCTGGTCTGGCCGTGGGTGCTGTACTCGCTCGCCCCGTCGATCATGGCCCACGACCGAGTCGGCATGTTTCAGGCCCTGAGCCGCGCAAAGGACCTGGTCAAAGGGGCGTGGCGGCCTGTGATTTCAACGATGGCGCTCGCGGCACTGGTCACATTCGGCATGGACCTGGCAGTGGGCTACCTGCCTGTCGCTTCGATGGTGAACGGGACCAGAGGCGACGAAGGAGCAACGGCCGTCACCTTGCTCCTCGGCGTCATGATCGGGGCCATCAGCGTCTTCATCTGGGTCCTGATGCTCCAGTTTGCCTTCATGCACCTGGTCGGCGACCGGATCTGCGCAGCCTTACGGGATCGCCGCGCCACCCTGGCCCAAAGCCTGTGACACGAGACCTTCCCCCATCGCGGTAGCTGGACAGGCCAGTTCCGAGGTGCCCGGCCGAAGCGACCCCTCGCCTCGACAGGCGCTACTGGTTTTCACCAACATGGCATACCGAATTGATCACCGAGCGTTCTCGGAAGTCGCTGACAAGCGTTCTCGATATCGGGGCAACGTGCGGCCGCAGCTGGAAGAGCTGCTGTTCGGGTCGGTGGAGAACATGTCGGTGGAGTCGGTCCACGTGACTGACGCTGTCGTCAGAGTGGAGGCCCGGTCCACGGCCAGGCGGTCGGCCTGTCCGGACTGCGGGTGCTGGTCGAGTCGAATACACGGCTCTTACCTGCGGTTTCCCCGCGATCTACCCACGTCGGGCAAGCTCGTCGTCATGTCGTTGCGGGTGCACCGGTTCGTCTGCGCGGAGGGCTCCTGCCCGCGCAAGACGTTTGCCGAGCAGGTGCCCGGCCTCACCCGTCGATCCGCTCGCCGGACGGCACGGCTGCGATCGACGCTCGTCTCGGTCGGTCTCGCGCTCGCGGGACGGGCCGGCGCCCGGATGTCGGACGCCTTCGGAGTCCGAGTCAGCCGAAACACCCTGCTGAGGTTGATCGCCTCGCTGCCCGATCCGCCCACCGCCGCTCCCCGCGTGCTCGGCGTCGACGAATACGCTCAGCGCAAGGGCCGGATCTACGGAACCGTACTCGTCGACGTCGAGACACGCCGGCCGGTGGACCTCCTGCCGGACCGGGAGGCGGGCACCCTCGCGGCCTGGCTGTCCGAATGGCCCGGGATCGAGATCATCTGCCGGGACCGGGCCCTCTTCTACGCCGAGGGCGCCACCCGCGGCGCCCCTCAAGCCCTCCGGGTCGCCGACCGATGGCACCTCTGGCACAACCTCGGCGAAGCCGCCGAGAAGTGCGTCTACCGGCACCGCGCCTGCCTCCGGCCTGCACCTGAGTCACCGGAGGAGCCAACCCAGGCGCTGGAGTCGCCCGCGGCCTCGCCGTGGCCAACGGGCCACCGGTTCGCCGAACGCACCCGCGCCAAGCACGCCACCGTCCACGCCCAGCTGACCGCCGGCCATAGCAAGCGGTCCATCGCCCGGCAGCTCGGCATGGGCCTCAACACCGTCCTCCGCTTCTCCCGCGCCACCGAGCCGGAGCAACTGTTCACCGGAAAGTGGCAAAGCCGCCCCACCAAGCTCGACGCCTACAAGCCCTACGTCGACCAGCGATGGCAGGAAGGCTGCACCAACGCCTGGAAACTGTGGGAGGAGATCAAGGCACAGGGCTCCCCGGACGGCTACGGCAACGTCCGCGCCTACGTCAGCCGGAACCTACGCGCCAAGCCCCAGCCGGTCGGCCCCCGGCCGCCAACCGCCCGCACCGTCACCCGCTGGATTCTCACCCACCCCGACGCCCTGGTCGAGAGCGACCGGCTCCAGCTCAAGGCCGTGCTGGCCAACTGCCCCGAACTGGACGCACTCGCCGAGCATGTGCGCTCCTTCGCGCACATGCTCACCCAGCTGCAAGGCCACCAACTGTCGAAGCGGCAGCCGCCGCCGACCTGCCCGGCCTCCAGCGATTCGCCCGGCATCTGGAGCGCGACCTCGACGCCGTCACTGCCAGACTCTCGCAGCCGTGGAATTCCGGGGTCGTCGAAGGCCATGTCAACCGGATCAAGATGCTGAAGCGCCAGATGTTCGGCCGCGCCGGCTTCGAACTCCTCCGCAAGCGGGTCCTGCTCTACTCCTGCGCTTGCCGTTCAGCCTTCGGCGTCCGGCGAAGGTGGTTCGTTCTCGGCGGCGAGGGTGACTTGGGCGGTCCATGACCAAGGCTCCTGGGGCGGATCCCAGCTCACCTCGACGTCGGTGTCGTGGAAGTCGCGCGCAAGTTCCGTCACCATCACCGCCGCAGCGGCCCGCGCGTCTTGCGGGTCGGTGTTGATCGGCACGTCCAGCCGCCCGCAGAGATTTCCGCTTTCGGTGAGGACGCTGGTGCGCCACCCCTCCAGCGTCGCAAACAGGAAGATCCCCTTCGGAACGCCCCAGGCGGGCCGCTTCTTCTTCTCCTTGCTGCGTCTCACCATGCCGCCTATCCAACATCGTCGAGTTCATGGTGATGAGTCTGGGTGGAGGATCAACCGCCGCGGCACGGTTTGGTGCCTGCCTTGCACGGCAAGCTGAAATCCTTCAGGACAGATCGTCGATGAGCCCGAAGCCCTCCGGGAACTCCTCCAGGAACTTACGGCGAGCGGGGTTGGTCTCGGCAGCTGCCATCTCCCCGAGCAGGGCGATCAGCTCCTGCTGCTGATCACTCGACAGCATGCTGACCACGTGCGCGACGCCCTCCATCACCTTGACCGCGTCGTCCTGATCCATCTGCTCGTCTTCGCTGCCGTCGATGAACCACAGGACATCGACCAAAGCCTCGGCCAAGGCACGAGTCAGGGACGGGCGCGCTCATCTTCAACGGCGACGAGATCGCCCTCATCAAACGGGTCAAGAGCGGCACCGAGCAGTACACCGTGCCCGGCGGCAACGTCGATCCAGGCGAACCCATTCCGACCGCCCTCGCCCGCGAGCTGAGGGAAGAGCTCAACCTCGACGTCGACCAGGCCGACGCCGCCCCCCCCCGCTTCACATGGCTGCTCGACGCCATGGTCAGCCGCCCCGGAAGCACACCGCCCCGCAAACTCCACCTGGTCTTCCGCCTGAGCATCAGCGACCACGTCCGCCAGGCCTTGAGCCCGACAGAACACGACGACACCGCCGGCGCCGGTGAACTGGTCTGGATCCGCTGGCAGGAGGCCAAGGACAAGGCCCTCTTCCCGCCCGTGCCCGTCGCGGACCTCACCACTCCAGCAGCCGGCCTCGACGCTGGCGCCGCTCTCCTGCCCGGGCTCAACGACTCCAACTACCACTGGATCTGATCCGGACCGGGGCGCAGCGACGTGGCACGTGTACGACAGGGCGCAGCGACGGCCAGGGCGCGCGGTATCGGCCGACGGATGCATCGGGCGCGGCGGAGACCCGGATCGGGGCGGGCCGGGCTCCAGGATCGACGCCTCTGCAGCCTTCGCTTCTTATGGCGTGATCATTCGTTGAGCCGTGCATGACGGATCTCATCGAGCGGCTGGTGCCGGACGGGTTGTGGGTGTTGTTCCGGCGGGTGGTGCCGCCGACGGTGGTGGTACGTCCGCAGGGTGGTGGCCGGCGTCGGGCGGGTGACCGGCCCGGCCGGATCGTGCTGATGATCTGACGGTCGGGACGAGAAAAGGTGCGCGGTTTCGGACAACCCTGGGGGGCTTTCGCAGGTAGGAAGGGTGAGAACGAAACAGACGCAGGGGGGAACCCGATCATGTTCGAACGACGCAGGCCCGGGCTGAAGGCGGCGCTCGTCGCCACCGCCGTCGCGGCGGCGACGGCCACCGGGGCGGGCTCCGCCGTCGCCGCGCAGGCCGCCGACCCGGTGGTGGCGCCCGCCTTCCACCTGTACGGCGTCCACAAGCAGACCCACGAGCTGTGGGAGTGGTACCCCCGAGGACCGCTCCTCTTCACCGATGGGCCCGACATCTCCGGGCCCGAGTCGGGCGATCAATCGGACCTCGCCGACCTCATCACCGTCGACAACGCCAACCACGGCAGGATGGGCGACGGCTGGTGGACCCTCTACAAGAACGGCCGGCTGGACTTCACCGGCTATGTCGACGACCAGTGGCATGGGCCGAAGAACGTCGGCCGGGGCTGGGACATCTACCGCACGGTCCTCTCGCCCGGCACCCTCGGCGGAGCCAAGGAGGCCGACCTGATCGGCCTCGACAGAGCCGGCGTGCTGCGGAGCTACCTGGGCTACCCGGACGGCCGCCTCACCACCCGCATGCGGGTCGGCGGCGGCTGGGGCCAGTACACCGAGCTGGCCGGCCAGGGCGATCTGACCGGTGACGGCAGGGCCGACATCACCGCCCGCGACAAGGCCGGCGTCCTCTGGCTCTACAAGGGCACGGGCGACTACAAGGCGCCGTTCGCGGGCCGTACGAGGATCGGCGGCGGGTGGAACGTCTACGACCGGCTGCTGTCCCTCGGCGACAGCGACGCCGACGGCAAGGTGGACCTGCTGGCCCGGAAGACGACGGGCGAGCTGCTCCGGTACTCGGGCACGGGTAACGCGGCGCGGCCGTTCACGGCGCCGGTGCAGATCAAGGATAGCCACATGAAGGAGTACAACCTCCTCTAGACGTAAGGCACTTCGTCCCAGGCGGCCCCGTTCCCGGCATTTCGGGTCCGGGGTCGCCCCCTGTCGGGGCCCGCCGTCTGTCACAAGTCCTGGTCTCTGGTGTGACCTCACCGAGGACGAGGAGGACACCTCTCCTTGGTCGACCGGCCCGCTGATCGGCGAGGCCAGTGGTCCGCTGATCTACTTCCCCATCGCCTGCGCAAGCGCGGACTCCGGGCGGTCATCCCCGTTCCGGCCGATCAACGCGGCCACCGGCTGCGGCGCGGCAGCCGAGGCGGCAGACCATCCGCCTTCGACCGTGAGGCATACAAGCAGTGCAACACCGTCGAACGCTGTATCAACCGCTTGAAACAGTGGCGGGGCATCGCCACCCGCTACAAGCAGACCGCAGCCATCTACCTGGCCGGACTCTACGTCGCCAGCATCTTTCTTTGGTCTGCCAGGCCATCGACTCAGGAGCAGGAGCGAACCGCATCGTCCCAGGCACCAGGGCTGCGGTAGTTGTTCTTGTGCCCTGCGGCAAGTACGTGGCGCAGTTCGGCAAGGTGCTGGGTGCTCGTGGGGAGATCCAGCCGGCTGAGGAAGGTCAGTGCGGCAGCCGGCTCCAGGTCGCCGTAGACGTCGTGGAAGCTCGCCAGCAGGCCGCGGAAGACGGCCGGGTGCAGGGCAGGAAGCCGCATGGCGGTGCGGTACGTCAGCTCCTTCACCGTCCAGCTCACCGGTCCCGAACACTCCAGAACCCGACGGGCTCGGCGGAGCAGGGCCTCCGATCGCTCGGCCACCACCCGGTCGATGTCGTTACCGAGAACCTCGGCGAAGGCCGTCGCGTACGTGGCGTGGTCCTCAAACCAGTCCACCCACAGCGAGTAGGTGACGGCCTCGGCGTCCAGGTCCGCCTCCAGCCGCTGACGGTAGCCGTCCCACAGCACTTCGGCCGGCAGGGGACCCTCCGCACTCGCATTCGCGAACCGGATCTCGCACGTGACCCAGTACTCGTCGAGGAGGTCCAGCAGCCCGAACGCCAACCGCACCTGGTCGGCTGCATCCAGGTCTTCGGCGAACACATCACCGGCCCAGGAGTGCGCCACCTGGTTGGCGGTGAGCAACGCGTCCGGCTTCTCGTCGCTCACCCACCCGTCGCGCACCTGGCTGACGCCCTGATCAGCCAGCCAACGCCGCGCTGCCTCCTCGGCTTGCATCTCCACTCGGGAAGTATGACCGGGCCATCGCCGGCCTCGTCTCCGACCGCAACACCACCGCCTTGCCACGACCTCGATCAGGCAAACACGTCTCCACCGCTATCACGCCCCAGCTCGTAAGCCGACGTCCGTGATTCATGCGACGTTCCAGACGCTCAGTCGGTCGAGGAAGGATGCTGCCAGCATCGTGCCGTCCGGGCTGTACGCCACGCTGGACGCCATGTTCCTCTCGGCTACGGGGGGAGGCACCTCGTGGAGTTCCCGCGTGGCGACGTCCCAGATTTTCAACCCCTTTCCGGTGGCACCGGCGAGGGTCTTGCCGTCGCGGCTGAACGCGACCTGAGAGATGAACCAGTCGAAGTTGCTGCTCCCGCCGTTGAAGGAGAGGGCGCCGATCCTGGACCGGAAGTCCGTGTTCCACAGCAGCACCCTCTCATCGGCGGTGGCGCTCGCCAGCATCGTGCCGTCCGGGCTGTAGGCGAGGCCCTCGAATTTGTCGTCCGTGGTGATGGAGTTCGTGATCTTGCGGTTGGAGACATCCCAGAAGCGGATGATCCCAGCCTCGTTGCAGGCCGCCAGCGTTCCGCCGTCCGCGGTGAACACCAGGCCGGTGTGCGCCTTGCCTTGGTTGTTCGTGCGGGCGACGGGGTCGATGAGGGTGGTGATCCGGGTGTGGTCGGCGGCGTCCCACAGGGTGATGGTGCCCTTGGCGTTGGCGCAGGCAAGGATTGAGCCGTCGGGGGCGAACGCCAGGCGCTGCACGGTGAGCGGGTCGTACGCGGTGTCCGTCAGACGGGCGATCGGCTTGCCCGAGGCGACGTCCCACAGGGTGGTGGCTCTGTCCTCGGCCGCGGCGAGCACGGTGCCGTCCGCGCTGAACGCCACATCCTGGATCCCCTCATACGTCACCTTCCTGCGATCGTTGAAGGTCGCGGTCCGCTTCAGGCCGATGCTGTCCCACAGCGTGACGGCACCGTCGCCCGCACCGACGGCGATGACCGAATTGTCCGGGGCGAACACCAGGCACTGCACGGCGCCGGCATGCTTGAGCGAGACCCGGGGACCATAGAGGGTGCCTGGGCGTCGTGTGGGGGACGGGCGACTCTTGCTCCCGGCCGGTTTCGTACCCGGCGTCGCGGAGCTGCCCTTGTCCTCCGTGGCGCCTCGGCCGTCGAACAGCTTCCACCCGACAGGTACGGCGGCGGCAGCCGCGATCCCCGCGCCGATCAGCAGTGTTCGGCGACTCGGGCGGGAGCTCGATGCGCCGGCGGGCGGCGGCTGGTCGGGGCCATCGGCCGGAGACCGCGGTTCTGCCGGCGGGAGGGACGGCCCCACGGAAGTACGGACGATGGTCGTCGCGTCGGCTGCGGCGACCAGCGTATCCCCGGCCGACATGCCCAGATACCGCGCCACCTCAGCTTGCTGAGCGTCGATCAGCGCGTGCACCGCGGGCGGCCAGGGGCACCCGGAACCGACTTCGCCGCTCCTGATGGACGCCAGAACTTCCGCCGCCGCGGGACGCGCATCCGGGTGCTTGGCGAGGCACGGAGCGATGATGTCCCGCAGCCTGCTCGGGAGAGCACCGAGGTCGGGCTCCTTGTGCACGACGTTGTACAGCGTCTGCGGCGTGGAGTTACCTGCGAACGGGCTCGTACCGGTGTAGGCCAGCAACAGCATCGTGCCGAACGAGAACATGTCGCTGGCCGGCGTGATCCGCCTGCCCTCCGCCTGCTCGGGCGACATGAACCCCGGCGAGCCGACCAACCAGCCAGTGTGCGTGATCTCGCTGCCGCCGTCACTGTCGGTGGCCCGCGCGATGCCGAAGTCGATGACCCGGCACCCGTCCGCGGTCAGCAGGACATTGGACGGCTTCAGGTCGCGGTGGATCAACCGCGCACCATGGACGTCGACCAGGGCTGCCAGAAGCCCCGCGGCCAACTGCAGCACCGCCTGAAGAGGCAGCGCTCCCGAGGCATCCAGGACCTCGCTCAGCGACGGCCCCGGCACGAACACGGACGCCAGCCAGGGGAGTTCCGCATCCGCATCGGCATCGATCACCGCCGCGGTGTGTAAGCCGGACACCCGTCGGGAAGCCTCGACCTCGCGGCGGAACCGCGCCCGGAAGCCCTCGTCCTCCACCAACTGCGCGCGCACCACCTTGACCGCGACGACCTGCCCATCGCGGGTGCCGCCCAGCAACACCCGCCCCATCCCGCCCCGGCCGAGCTCGGCCACCACCCGGTACGGACCGACCTCCGGTCCATCCGACGCCTCCAGCGGCTTCACTGGCCCTCCCCGGTCAGAAAACGCTTCCACGCGACGTCCGTGCCGCGTAGATCGCTGCTTACATCCTTCCCCACCACCACCCTGTGGAACGGATCATCCGTACAACCACACCGGTTGTGAACCAGGTCTGTAGGCCGTGTCTCTTCACACCTGGTGTTCGTCTCCGGGGCGGTCCGTGCGTGTAGCAGGGGTCTGACCTGTGGGTTTCTGGTTGCGGGCGTGCCTGCGCAGGTTGGTTGAGTACACCGCAAGTTGATGGGTGACGTGTGGGTTGCAGTGGAGTGCGTCAGCTGTCTGCACCGGGTGTGAGAGGTGTTTGTGCTGGTCGGGGGGCGTGGTCGGGGGCGTGGGGTGTCGTTTTGCTGGTGAAGGTTGTTGTCGTTTGCCAGTGAGGTTTTGTTGTCGTGTGTGTAGGCGTGTGAGGGGGTAGGTGGCCTGGTGTTCAGGCGACCGGTTGCGGTTGGTTGGGGTTGCTACTGCGGCGGGAGTTCAGGGAAGGACGCGATCTCGGCTTTGAGAGTCCGCCATGCTGCTCGTTGCCGTTGTTGTGTTTCGTTCCGGTCGGCGATGGCTTTCAGGGTGGCGATCCGCTGGTCGATTCGGTAGGCGCGGAACGGGTCGGACGGCCTGAGCTGGTCGAGGCGGCGGGTTGCTGGGTACTGCTACTCGGTGGCTCTTCTTCAGTGGTTTGGTGTATTGGCTGCAGTTGGGCGTCGACCCCTGTGACCTGCAGCTTTGTTGGCGAGAGGGCCGGGTGACTGAAGCCTTGGTGACGATCCTGAGCTGGAGGTTGGCGCCGAAGCACAAGTGAACCTCGCGCCGAGTAGCAGGCATAGGGACCCTCGCCAGTCTCTATCCGGCTACCCTTTTGAAGCAGCCTGGGTTTCTCGCAGCTCCCTCACTTCCACCCCTGCTGTAAGCCGCGCTCAGGGCCGGTGGCGGAGCGCGGGTTCCGCAGTGGCTGCCCTCTCCTGTGACTGCGGGCTTCCACAGGACCAACACCCCGGTCTACGCTGGTAGTTGTCTGCTTTCTCCGACGGGGGGAGGGACGTCCCGCCCCGAAAGGGACGGGCCGCCCCTCGAACAAAGGAGGACAGACATGAGTGATGACCGGAAGTCATCTCGCCGGAGTCGACTGGCTGCGGAGATGGCGAAGCGACTTGCTGTGGCACTGAGCGCTCGCGCTTTGTGGTCAGTGATCGTGGAGCTGATGCGCGGCGAGAGCTGATCCCGGAGAAGGCGGGTCCTGTACCCCCGCGCAGGCTCCGCCTTCTCATACCGGCCGGAACGACGATCCGCACACAGCCGACCACCCTAGGCACCCTCCCCGTAGCCGGCTACCCGCGCCAGCGGGCTGGTCCTGGAGGCGAAGCCGGAAGGAGCAGGGCGGGGGAGCGAAGCGGACCCGCCCAACGGGCCAAAGGCCCGGACCCCGTGAAACGGGGTCACCCAGGCTCGCGAAGCGAGCCGTTCGGGTGGAGCGAAGCGAAACCCGAACCCGTCCGGAGCGAAGCGAAGGACCCCGGCCCGAAGGGCCGGCCCTGGCTCGGCGAAGCCGAGCCCCGCCGAGCGCAGCGAGGCGGTTCGCTGGCACATTGCGCAGCAATGTGGTCCCGCCCTAAACACGCCCCCTCTTTGAGGCTCGCGCAGCGAGCCCTCCCCACCCGCAACCCGGACCGCCGCGTCCGGGGTTGCATGGCTTCTGCGCGGGCGCGCAGAGGGGTGTGTTTGTTAGCACGTGTGTGGCCGGGCGCACCTCGCGCTCGGCCCGGCTCACGCCAGCTCCCAGCAGCTCGCGGAGGCTGAGGCCGTTTCGTCCCCAGCCCCGGTCGCGCCCTGTCTCCACCGCCTCAAACCGGCCCACGAGCGCCGGGTGGCCGGGAGCCTAGGGAGTCTGAGGCAGGATCACCCGCTTGACCAGGAGGCGGAGCCTGCAGTGAGCCGAGATCGCGCCGCACTCCAGCTCCCGGGTACCCCGGGCACCACAAGCGCGACGCTAGGCCTGCTGCAGCTGAAATGCGCAGTGGCGCCCGGCGCCATCACTCACTATCTGTACTCTTGCTGGGAGCGATCCGCCCGTCTCCACCCCCATCGGAAGCGGAGCAGGCGCCTCGCGCTGTGGGCCTCTGAAGCCACTCCGCCGACGGCATGGCCGGACGGCGGGGTCACCAACAACACTCGGCAATGCATGTACCATCGCCGACCCCGGGGATCAAACCTTATCGCCCTCTGGCCGCTTGCGGGTGACGCCCAACTACATCTCCCCGCAGGCCGAGCCGCCGGTGGCAACGGCGACCCGCCTCGATCGCCAGATCGACCAACCGAATCACCGAACGACACGGCTGCAACTCAAACATTGCCAACCCCAACCAACGACCGATTGTTTTATAACCACCCTGCGCACCACGTTTAAAAACCTCGCTATTCACCGACGAAAACGACACCGCCGCCCCCATTCCGGCACAAACACCGGGCAACCCCGACCTCAACACATCACCACCGCGACCCTTCGGCAACACCGCTTTGCTGGAATCAGATTTTGCCGGGACCTCCGGGGTTTCGACACCGAATTGAAGCTGATGCGATCCTACAGTGATGAGGAGACAAGCAACGTCTGACGACAAAACGGGGGGCTAGTTTTCTTCGAAGGGCCGCTCCAGCTTCTGAAACGTGGGATGGTTGGAGTTTCATGTAGGTGGTCGTGGAAACTCGGCAAATGGAAGTGAAGCGCTGTCTACCACCGTGGTACGGATAGTATTAGCAATTCCGGGTCAGTACTCGCATTCAGGCGCGGCTCCACCGCGGTTCCCGACCGGGTGACCGGCTTGCAACGTCGTTGCCTGAATAGGATTACAGGAGCCACCATTTTGGCCGACAATCCGTATTCATTGCCGAGATAGCTGAGCTCCTGAATGCGGGAAGCACTACCTCTTCAGGCAGGCCGCGCAGTTAACCACGGGGCGGCACCCTGATCATCCATATTGGGGGCCCCGGTCCACCTCGACTGGCTATCCACATCACCAACGTGGAGTGCTTGGTCATCGACACTTCGGCATCGCGCAGACCAGTGACATCGCCGTCCACCTGGCGGTCCCCTCGCCCAGCGCAGGCGGAGGCCAGTGCAGGGCCAGCGACTGCTGGTTCGGCGCGCAGCGTCTTCTTCGGCTCGTTCGCGACGAACGGCACCGTGGTGCAGGCTCTCCAGGCGAGCTGCGGACGCATCGCTCGCTGGTCTCCCGGGTGCAGCTCGGCGCGGCGTGCATGAACGTGGACGAGACCTTTTCGGCCGCCGCGGTGCCTTGTCGGCGCTCAACCCAACTGGTGGCAACCATCTATCGCCAGCTCTGGTCGCCGCGGCCGGCGCGGCGACCATCGTCCGCACTACGGGGCCGTCCGCCACCCGGCCGGTCTCCAGCCGATGGCCCCGACCAGCGCACCGCCACCCGGCCCTCCTTCCCGCCCCGAGTCGCCGAGTACCACGGCGCAGGCCGCCACGTCGAGGCTTCGGCCGAGCACGGACAGGGCCGCGACGCCGAGCCGTGCCGGGGCGTCGCGGTCCTACACGACGCCCAGGCTTTTCTATGATCCCCACATCTCGCTCCATTGTGCGCGACGCCATTAACGTGGTCGCCCCGGACAATTCGATTAAATAGCCGTCGACGTGCGGCATTGTGCGCGAGACATCGGTGGACCGACTCAACGATCCTCGGAAAAATTGACATGAGATCCAGATGACCGTTCAGCACTTGGTTGGTACCGTGCTCGCCGCGGCCGAGACGAGCACCACCGGGACCTCGGGAACACCATTATCGTGCGCCTTCGCCCCGGCAATCGCCTGCGCCACCGAAACCTCTACAATGAAGTTGCCGACCACACCCACCACCCTCGTCGACCCACCCAGTAACCAAGGCAAGGCGCACACCGGCCTGGTGTTCACCGCGGACGGCGGAACGCTGGCGGCCTGCAACGAGGCTGGGATCATCCGCTTCTGGGATGTCTCCAACCGCAAGATCACGAACTCCATCACCACGGACGACAAATTCGAGGGCCTCGCCTACAGCCCGGACGGCACGATGCTGGCGAGCGCCACCGCCGATGAGAGGGTGCTGCTGTGGAACACGGACTTCCGGTCCAGGATCGACGCCCTCTCCCTCAACGACGCAGCTGTGGCCTCCTCGGGCGCGTTCAACTGTCTCGCCGGCCTCCTGAAAGGGGTTGAAAACGGGACGTCGTCTCCCGCCATGGGCAGTGCTCCCCGTAGCCGAGGTTATGGCGTCCAGCATCGGGCACGGTAACATCACAATCAGCATCCTGGACTCATAGCCCAGTCCGCAGCACAGCCTGACAGCAGTGAGACCCCGTGTTTTGACAATCCGGGACCAAATTAACAGAACAGTGTCTTGATCAAACAACCCAATCCTGAGTCTTAAACCCAGTAACACAACTGATCAGACGTCAGCAGGAACACGCTAGCGTGGTGAACGACGGCATTACTCACACCGATAACACAGGAAACGGCAATCGCCAGACTAGTTGGCACTTTCAAGTGCGACAACTCGGAAAGACCTCCTCATTCAAGTCTACATCTCGTCAATCTCTACATGCCGGAAAAATATGAATCAACCCCGACAAGCGCTCGGAGCCGTCACACCACTCCCGCTTCGGGGGCGGAACCCCGGCCGAGACCACGCCGACGACACTCGCGAGATCGACCGGGTGAGCAACCGACGATCGAAACCCCCCCCCCCCACCAATTCGGGACCCGGTCGGGGCGGTTTTGACGAAGGCTTGTTTTTGTACCACACCTGCCGGACGATCTCAAACTCCTGACCTTGTGAGCTTCCACCCGCGTCTCGGCGTCCTGGAGGACTGCCATGAGCCTGCGCCACCGCGCCCGGCTGGATCACCTTGCCGGAGCACATTGCCAGGCGCAGGCTGGCCCTGCCGGCCTCGTGCAACCTGGGTTCTGACATGGAACAGGCTCCTTCACCGGTCAAGGTGAGCACCACGAGCATTTTAAGAGCTGCTGACGACTGCATCCAGCCAAACCAGATGACTTACCATTCTGCGAATGACCCGCCATTTCAAGCCGGTGTCCCATTTGGCAATCTCACAGCCTGCAGTCAGAGCTGTGATTGCACCTCACTACACCTGCAGGTCAACCGAGACGGGATGACAAAAAAAAAAAAAAAAAAAAAAACGGAAGTGGGTCGACGGACCTGTCGCCGATCCCGCTTGAACCCTCATCCAAGGAGATTTGTCCTCGTCCTCCCGTGAAGATCCTGGACAGACGGAGCAGGCGGTGACCCCCGGGCCCAGCTCTGCCCGCGGAGACACAGACCGCCCTTGCCCTCTGGGAGGAGGTTGGCGCCCGCCACTCATGGCCTCCTGCCACCGGCGCCGTGAACGGCCGCCGCAGACCACCCGTGCCCCGAGTACGGGCAGCTCGCCCGTCAGCCAGCTGGGCTCCACTGCCCCCCACGTCCGGCGTCCTCCTCGAGGGGCAGCAACCCGGTCCACCCGCCTCTCCCGTATCCTCATTCCCACGGCCACGAACGCGCATCGCCCATGCCCCGCTGAAAACCCGGGACACCGACATGCGGGCCTGATGATCCGGCCCCTGCCGTCACCGGTCACTTCAGCCGGCCAGCTCCGGTGTGGCCCCCGGCTGCCTCGACCCCCACCGGCGTAGCGAGTGAACTGACCTTCCACAACACTCGGCTCTGTCCGAAGACCGAATTCCGGGCCTCCCGCCTTCCGCCAGCCTTGGCGGGACCGTACATTATCAACAACCGACACTGATCGCCGGTAGTCAACATGGGAATCGGCGTCACCTCTACCGTGGTGTCGACGATGATGAAGGTCGACATGATCACCCGGCTCGGGCGGGATGTTACATCGATGAGCGATCAGTACCACTCCCACATCGTCATGAACACCACCCTTGTGACGGCGCCGGCTGCGGCGGCGAATTCCCCCGGTAAGTCTGCCACGACGCTTGGCGGCACCCGGGCTTCATCATTCAACATGTCGAGGTTCCCCCCTGCGTACATTTCATTCTCACCCTTAGCGTCAAGCCGCTTTTCACGGCGGAAATGTCAACACCGGCCACCTACAAGACATCCCCACCACCGTCGGCCACCGTTAGCCTGCAATATCCTTCCAACCCCGCCGTCATGCGGCGCCAACGAATGATCACGCCACTTAAGCACGAAGCAGAAGGCGTCGGAATCTGGGCCCGCCCCGATCAGGTCCGCCGCCCTTCTCCGTCGGCCACCGCGCCCTGGCCGGCCCTCGCCCCGTGTCATGCCCTCGCCTTGTCCGAAGATCGAATGGCCAGTTGAGTCGTTGAACTTGGAAGGCGGCGCCAGCGTCGAAGGCGGCTTTTTCGCTTAGTGAGGTCCACGACCCAGCCCGTGACTCACCGAGATTTGAACCGGACCACCCGCCGTCCGGGCACCAGGCACGGCGGGCCGCCAATTCGGGCATGAAAGACCAGTGAGTTTGCAGCATTCTTCCGGGAGACGACGGTGACGTGAGCCGAAACGGGGGGACCCCAGCCCGTCCGAAACTCTAACCATAAACAAAGTCGAGATGAGTTCGCCTAGTCCGACGTTGCCACCACAGCCAGCCTACTCGGTGTATCACCGGCCGACACAGTGAACTCAAAATTGACGCACCGTCTGACTTTCGACCTTTGACCGAAAGACCCCCGGTCGATGTCATAATGTGGAACGGCAGCAGGCAGGCAGGTGGATCAGAGTTTGACAAACCGATGAACGTCTGTCTTATGCTGTCAGTGATCAGCCGAGGATAAGCCTAGCTCGAGGTGGCGGCAAACCAACCCCGCTCGCCGTTCTGGAGGGGTTCCCGGGCTCATCCGGTGACCGAAGACTTTGCATCAGACGACACCAAACCCGATGCCACCCAGCAATTGATCCTCCACCATGAACTCGACAGTGAGCCGGCTCGCATGATTAGTTGGGAGAAGCCGGCCTGGGGAGCAGGGGATCTTCCTGTTCTGGAAGGGGTGGCCTCAAGCTGTCACCGAAAACGGAGAATGGACGACGAACATCAACACCGCCCCGCCAAGCGCACCTTCGCAGCGGCGATGTGACGGAAGCACCGCGCGACACCACGACACCGACATCGAACAACGGATCCCAATCAGACCGCCGTCACCTCGCACGAACGGCCGCCGGACCGAGCTGAACGCTGCTTGCAGAGTAAACCCACTGCGGGGCCGAAGCGGCGCAGCATCTGGCGTACATCTTGATCGGTGCAATGGCCTCGACGACTGCGCATCCGGAAGTCTGTCAGGTCATGCCGGGCAGTCGCGCAGGCCAGGTCGGCGTACTCGATTGACCTGACGCTACGGCTGGTGGTATTGGCGCGGTACATGCTCGGTGCGTCAATTCGAGACGGTGGTAGCGCAGCGGCCGGGTCATCTCACCTCACCCGAAGTCGAGATGGTGGAAGAACGGCGATTGACGATGCCGGAAGGTTAACCGGGGGCCGACCGGCTGGGGTGGCGCGGCGGCTGACCAGGCGCGGACGTTGGCACCGTCAGGAGACCCTGTGCGTCTCCTCCCACGGTTTCCAGGCGTTGTGCAACGCTTCCCGTCGCTGGTCACGTACGTCGAGCTGATGAGCTTCCGGTGAACGCGCCCGTCGGCGGCAGGCCCTGTTGGACGCGGCCAGCCTGCGATGAACCCGCACATGGCCACGTCTGTGCACAGGCTCGGCGCCCGTGGCCACAGCGAACCTGGTGTCCAGCACCTGGTCCCCGGCTCCTGGCTGAGCAGCCGAGAAGGCGGCCGTTGCCTTCTCGGCGGCTTCGCCGACCAGAGGTACCGATCGGCATTGGGCTGAGGGCGCCGCGGGTGGCCGCCCTCGGCCCGGTCCCGGCAGATGATCTCATCCCCAGCCGACCTCGGACAGCCGAGCGCCTCCCCGGTTTCGGCGAGTCCGCCGGCCGGCCTCTCGACACGGTGGATCCGGCCCCTTGAACTTCGCGCCCGCGCGGGGTGGCGGAACTCGGTAACCCCTCAGCACGGGGCTGTTTCGGTGACCTGGACCGAAGATCCGGCGGCCGTCCCGCGGCGCCGAACATCACCGATGCCGGCGGCGCAGGTCGACGAACCGGGTACTGCTCGTAGGCGTCTAGCGCGGGCGAGCCGGTGCGCCACCGCAGGCGACAGTACCAGCCCGACGAGGTAGATCACGAAGCCGATTAGAGCCGAATGTCGGTCGACTCCGCCCCAGTCCGGACGGAGCCGACCGCGGCGCCATGGACCTTGACGACGGCGTCCGGTATCACGTTCGACATGTCCACCGACTTGGCAGCGCTCTTCCCTTGCGGCCACGTATCGAGAACGCTTGTCGAAGGCGACTCCGAGCGCTCGACGATCAATTCCGATGCCATGACGGTGCTTCCGAACCGAAGTCTCGGCACCTCGGGATTCTTCCTTCCATTACCGCGATGAAGGTCTCATCTGTGGCGACGTCCATGGGCAAGGTCCATGTGGGGCATGGCGAGCATCCGTGGGCGCTGATGACTGATCCGCCGGGGCGGTACTCGTCATGACCCGTTCACCAACGTACGGCGTGGCCACTGCTGTCCATGCTGTGACCATGCCCTCAATCTGAACACACCCAGGCCAGGTCCTTTGCTGCAACTCAAGAGACCAATGCATCGATCTCGGAGGCCCATGATCGTGAGACTGTGGCCACAGCACCACGATGTAGCAACACGGCACGAAGACCTGACAGGCGGACACAAACAGGTCAGCATAGCACTTGCTAGGAAACCCACTGTTGAACCCACTCCTGCGACAGAAGTGAATTCAAGGCGCCAGCACGAAGCCCTGTGCCTCGTTATCCAGGGCAGGAAGCAAAATCAGGTGATGCAATCAAGCAATGCTCAGAAGACATTTTAGCTGGGCGAGACGGTGGCTCATGCCTGTAATACGCTTGGCTGAGGCAGGAGAATTTCAAACCCAGGACCGGAGGCATCAGCGGAGATCACACCCGAAGACCCACGGCTGGCGGCGAAGTACGATTTCCAGGTAACCAGCCGACACGACATCCCCCGGGACCGAAATGCCGATCGTGAACTGATAAAAAAAAAAACCGGTCGAGACGTTGTAGTGATGCGCCGGTGCCGAACCCCGCCATGTCATCCCGTGATACCAACCGGCGGGCTGTTGCACATGCTTGGAGGACATGCACGAATTGGCCGAATATCCTCATCTCTCGACGACACCGACCGAAGGAACCGTTCTCGCCGACTTCCAATGAGCATGCCAACCTATCGACAGTCAGAGAAGCTGATGAGCTGAGCCGCCTTCCGCCCACGGTCGCAGTTGCTCAGTGGTACGCGCCACTCTTCGCTCCTCAAAGTGGACACCTCATGTGCAATTATTCAGGCCTCGTTTGCTCCGAGATGACACCCACGCTGCCCTGCCCACCCAGGTCAGGCGTCTGGTGGGAGCAGTGATGACATTGTTAGCTGAGACGGGGCTCAGTGGTGCCATGAGCACCCACTCCTCGAAGGCCTCCGGGAAGCATTCCGGCGGCTTCCCCACGTCCCCGGCACCGCCGGCCGGGCCGCCATGTGAGGACCTATCGAACTCCCCGGCAGGCTGATCCGCCGGTGTTCTGGCCTACCATGCCAATCAGCTCCGGGAGATCCGGATAGCTGTGACCGAGCAGACCCCGCGAACGGGCTGGAGGTCCTTCCCTCATTCCGCCTCGTCGTTGGCACCCCGAAGTCACAGGGCGGTGAAGGCACGAGAACCCCAAGATCCGCTGCTGCGGTCCTCATCGGCTGATGTTCTGAGGCGACAGCGAAGCCGAAACTGTTCCCTGACCGAAAGTCCGAATCGATACACGGCATCCCTCTGGCGGCCGGCGGCGGGCGGGCAACCAGCTCTGTGGCTGACGTCATCCCCGTAGTCGCGACGTCCCCTCCCGAGCAGAATTTAATAAAAAGGTGACGGCAAGCGCTCGAGCCCTGCCCGCCCGCTCGGCCTCTCGCGGCTCTGGAGCTCGCTCGGCGCCCTGAGCTTACCACTCCGGCGCCGTCGTCCGGCGCCTGATCCGAATCCGGTCCTCCGCAAACGGGAAGACGACAGGTCGTCTGTCGGAGTTGCCAGGCCAAGGATCCTCGTCCTGTCGTGCTGTGCAGGTGACCGGGGCCGCCGGACGGCGAGCCGGCCCGGCGACGACACGCCCCCACCCTAACGGCCAGCCGGCCACGGCTTCTTCCATACCCTCATGCAGTTAAGCCGTCAGGGGGTGTCGACCTCCTCAGAGGCCACGACAACCATCGAGACCCCAGACCTCGGGCCTCCACACTTCGAAAATGACAGAGCGGCACTTGCCGTCCAACATTCCATTGATCCGGCCGAGCTGTGGCATCTCAAATGAGCCCTGGCCCCTGCCCGACACCAGGCTGCAGGTCAGGCTGTGGTCGACGTCCTCGGCTGGCCCGGTCGAGCAACTCAGGGCACGCACGAACGGCAATCGAGCAGGCGATCAACAGGCTCAGATGCCTACCAGCCACCACGGTCGACGTGGCCTCGAAGCGTTTCATGCGGTCACCCCGTCGATGGGGATAATCGAAAA
>NZ_CP108089.1 GCF_036192275.1 Streptomyces sp. NBC_00250
CCTTAGCGCTGCGCGCTAAGCAAGCGCAGCGGTTCGCTGCGCTCACCGCACCCCGCGTAGCGGTGGCGCCTCCGCTGCGCTCCGGGGACTGAGGGGCCGGCCCGCTGCGCGGTCCGGGTTGCGGGTGGGGAAGGCTCGCTGCGCGAGCCTCAAAGAGGGGGCGTGTTTAGGGCGGGACCACATTGCTGCGCAATGTGCCAGCGAACCGCCTCGCTGCGCTCGGCGGGGCCCGGCTTCGCCGGGCCGGGGCCGGCCCTTCGGGCCGGACGGGTTCGGGTTTCGCTTCGCTCCACCCGAACGGCTCGCTTCGCGAGCCTGGGTGACCCCGTTTCACGGGGTCCGGGCCTATGGCCTGTTGCGCGGGTCCGCTGCGCTCCCCCGCCCTGGTCCTTCCGGCTCCGCCTCCAGGACTGAAGCCCGCTTCGCGGGCCTGGCCAGCAGCAGGGTGGGGGTGTCTGCCGTATCGCGGCTCCCGGTCAGGGTGCGAAATACCAGCAGTACAGAGGCTGACGAAAGCCCTCTGCCCTGCGGGCCAGATCCGCCAGCCCCATCAGGATCCCGGCCGCTGTCTCGGCTCGCACACCCTCATCCTTGACTGCGGCAAGCTCAGCCCATGCACCCGCAACCTCAACCAGCCGTTTATTGCTCGCCTGCACCAGAGCGGAGCACAGGCGAGAAGGGAGCTCGAACACCGTGAAGCCGTCATTCTTCATCGGCACCACATCACGCGAGTCTGTAGCCACACCCCCTACTAGCAGGACCTCCCAGTCCGCCACCGCATCGTCGGGGTAGAAATCCGCGCACGCGAACGCGGGAAACCCATGCCGGCGCTGCCGCGGCCCGACCTGAGTAGCCACCTCATCATCCGGTGCCACGAAGAACTCGATAGTGATAGGCATCACCCGATCATGCCAGTCCACCCCTCGCAGTGATGTTTCATTCTGTTCTCCAGATTGAAACTGGCCCAGGGGCATGCCGCGGTGAGGCCCACCTCGCAGAGCGGGCTCCCCAGCCAGCAGGCATGGCGCCATCGCCGTAACCGCCACCACGTACCGGGGATCGCTGAACTTGCGGTGTACTCAACCAACCTGCGCAGGCACGCCCAAAGCCAGAAACCCACAGGTCAGACCACCGGGGCATTCCAAACCTGCACAGACTCAGTGAACCACCCAGCCAAAAACCCGCTCACCCGAACTGCACAACACCAGGTCCTTGGGCTGTCCCGTAACTGGGCGGTACCCCCTTGCCGATCCCGGATCGGGCTGTGTCAGAGGCTGGTGACAGGATCGAGGGGTGCTGATCAAGGGATATGACGTAGGCCCATTGGTGCCGGGCGAGTCACTGCTGGTCCACCCGGGCTTCTGGTCGAACTACCTCTTGGCGATGTGTAGCGACGGGGGGTGTGCCGAGCGCCCGGTTCCGGAGTGGTTCGGTGAGGACGGCGCCGATGCCGACGTCCTGTCCGAGGTCCTCTTCGATCCTGAACGCTGGCCAGTGTTCAGGGTGCCGGCACATGACGGCCCCGGATGCGTGGTGATCTACCGCAACTTGGATGGCGACTACGGCACCGACTACCTCCTCACCCATCCAGGCAGAAGCTACGTCGAGCAGATCGCCAGCTGGGACGGAGACTTCTCAGGCACTGGGCTGACATGGCACGACCTCATCCGGATCGCTGACAGCCCGTCCCTTGCGGCCGAAGGCGTCCAGGACACGGCCACCCGCTTCCTGCTACTGCTACCCCTCCTCACCGACCCGGACGTGCCGGAAACCGCATCGGCAAGGCTTACCGCCGCCCTGACCGCAGTCGGCGCGCCGCAAGACACTGCCTCCATCGCGGCAGAGCACCTGCTGGCCCACCTCACGAGAAGATCCCGCCACGACCCCACGTGGGCGTCTCCGCTGAGCCGAGCTCCCGGATCAGGGCCAGATGACGTCGTGACGTCGTGACGTCAACCCACGGCCGACCATCAACTGAACGTTCATGAGAGTCCGTGTCCCGGCCGTACCGTCCCAGACGGTGCAGGCGAGTTGGGCCCGACAATGGCGGGGCCCGCCAACCCCGGAACGGGACTGGCGGGCCATCGCCGTCAGCGGCGCTCCGGGCGCCGCTGGTGCCCTGCCCGTCAGGGGCGTCCGTAGCGCTTGCAGGCGAGGGCCGTGACCGGGGGGTCGGTGCGGCCGTTGTCGAGGCAGACCCGCACGAACGCCGCTCCGCCGGGAACGTCCGCGGGGACGGTCATCGTGAATCGGGCACTGCCACCGCACACCGCGTACCTGCTCCAGTCCACCCTCAGTTGCCGACCCTGACTGTCCAGGGTGTAGACCGTGGTACCACGACAGCCCGCCGGGCTGACCGACTTGTGCGTCCCCTCCACCACAACCGAACGGTTGTACCACTTCCACGGAAGATGCGGGGTGGTCAGCCCCGGGACTTCCAAGCGTGCGCCGCACAGGAGTTGAAGCGGCTCCTGTACGGCTGGGGCAGGTTCCAGGTCTTCGTGTACGGGTAGAGCCTGTTGATCGTGTCGGCATTCGCCTGGCAGAGCTTGACTGTGGCCTCCCAATTGCAGGAAGGCGTCTCGTACTGGCATTCCCGTGCAGAAGCCTGCGTGGCACCCACGACACCCATGCCGGATGTCATCACGAGAGCTGCCAGAACCACACTGATCTTGCGCATAAACGTTCCCCGTGTTCCTTGCTTGCGCACTAAACGCGCCTTGGTCAACTGAAGGCTAGGTGCTCGATCACACGCAGAGCGATACCTTTGAGGATCATTTGAGGTGAGTCTTCGGCTGGTTCTGTCGTCACCTGATGGTGTGGGTGTGAGCTGAATCCTCCGGTCTGCGGTCGCTGGTCTGCTGGTGTGATGAGACGACTGAGAAGCCGTTGTAGTACCGAGAGGTTCGCTTGGCGGTCGAACGAGGGTTCCCGGTTGGGTGATCTTCCCGTGGTCGGGGCATGAAGGCAGGGGCCTTCCGAACAACTCGACGACCCGTAGGGAGGTCTTCGCGATCAGCTCCAGCCGGGGGCTGGTGGTAGGGGCCAGTCGGGCGGGACCGGCAGTGGACGGTCGGACGTGAGCGGGGGGTCGAGCGCGCGGCCACTGAGCCAGCCGAGGAGGGCGTGGCCGGAGCCGGTGATGTTGGGGCCGGTCGGGGACAGGGTCCAGGATCGGCCGATGTCGAGGGCTTTGACCCGGGCGACGGGGAAGTCGAGTGCGGCGAGCGCCGTGATGGTGTCGTCGAGTGCCCAGGTCACGTACGTGCTGGGCCAGTCGGTGGTGCGGTAGCCGGCGTTCAGGTCGACGTGGTGCGTTTCGAGTTCGCGCCAGCAGCGGTGGAGGGTGTACCAGGCCGGGTGCCGCCAGCCCGCCAGTGCCGTGACCAGGGTGTCCCAACGTTCCACGGGCATCGATGTGGCGTCTTCGGCCAGGTGTGCAAGGCGGCTGCGCAGGTCGGTGGCGAGTTCGGCCGCGGGGCGGTCGGCGCCTTCACGGACAGTACGGGCGAGCGACTTGGCGTCCGTCCTCGGGGCGGGTTCGATGCCGGTTCGGGCCACGGCGAGCAACCACCCATAGGCGTCGATGCTGCGGGCCAGGTGGGTGATGACGTGGCCGCGGGTCCAGCCGGCCAGCGTCGAGGGTGCACGCATCTCCAGGTCGGTCAGCGAGTCGAGGGTGGCGGTGATCCTGGCACCGGAGCGGGTGACTTCCTCGACTATGTCGAGCATGTTCGTACCGTAGTGGCGGGGTAGTCGTCGCCGAGCGTCGGACGGACCTGCGACGCGGGATATCGGCCCCTCAGCAGGCCTCCGACCGCCGTGATGCCTGCCGTGATGGCGCGTTCACCGACGTTGCCGAACCCCAGGATCAGCTGCACTGGCTCTGTCGCATGCGAAGAACGGCAGGTGCTCATTCCGTAGAGGCCCACGGATCGGGCGTGGGCGGCGGCGATGAGGTCTTGCTCGTCGGCCGGTCCGTGGAGGTGCGCTACCGCGTGGAAGCCCGCCGCGAGGCCGGTCACCCTGACCTCGGGGGCATGTTCGGCGAGCGCCGCCACCAGGGTCGTGCGCCGTGCCGCGTAGGTTGTCCGCATCCGGCGCAGGTGCCGGTCGAAGCGGCCGGACTCGATCATTCTCGCGAGGGCGAGCTGATCGAGTGTGGGCGACCCGCGGTCGTTCAGCTGCTTGTGCTCGATGATCAGCTCGGTGAGCGCGGGCGGGCAGAGCATCCACCCGATGCGCAGCGCGGGCGCGAGGGACTTGCTGACGGTGCCTATGGAGATCACGCGGTCGGCGGCGAGTCCTTGCAGGGCGCCCACCGGCTCCCGGTCGTAGCGGAATTCGGCGTCGTAGTCGTCCTCGATGACGACGGCGTCCCGGCTCGTGGCCCACTCGATCAGGGCGAGCCGCCGCTCGGGTGCCAGAGCGACACCGGTGGGCCACTGGTGCGCAGGGGTCATGACGACGGCGCGGGCGTCGGTCGCGGCGAGTGCCTGCACGTCGATGCCGCGCTCGTCGACCGGTACCGGGATCGCCGACAGGCCCGCCCAGGACGCGGCAGAGGAGATCGTGGCCGGTGAGCCGGGGTCCTCGTACGCCACCGTACGGACACCTGTCCGGGCCAGGGCGTGCAGGGCCAGACCGAGGCCCTGCGCGTAGCCGGAGCAGATCACGATCCGTTCCGGATCCGCTGCGGCGGCGCGCACCCGCCGCAGATATCCGGCCATGACCTCGCGCAGAGCCACATTGCCGCGCGGGTCTCCGTAATCAAGCGCCGCCGTCGGCATGGTGCGTGCCGCCTCGCGCGTGGCCCACAGCCAGTCGGCGAGCGGGAAGCTGCTCAAGTCCGGGACGCCCCATTTGAAGTCGGCCACCAGGCGTGGAGGTGCCGAGGGCGGTGACGTGGGCGCTGGCGGTGCGCCCGCGCCGGCGGCGACCCGGGTGGCTGAGCCGACGCGTGTCACGAGGTATCCCTCGGCTTGGAGCTGGGCGTAGCAGTCCTGCACCAGCCCGCGCGACAGCCCGAGCATCCGAGCGAGTTCACGGGAGGACGGCAGCCGTTCGCCGATCTGCAGCCGCCCGGTCCGGATCGCGTCCCGCAGCCGGAGTTCCAGCTGGGATCGCAGCGGCTCGCCGCTGTCCCGGTCGATGACCAGCAGCAGATCGGGTGACAGACCGGACCACTCCAGAGGCATGGAATTGGATCTTACTGGCGATCCGCTTGGCCTTTAGCTTCGTCGTGTGACCAGGATGATCAACTCTCGAGCTGAGGGCGCCGGTTTGCGGCCGCCGCTGGTGACGCGGCCCCTGCTGCTGCGTTTCGTCTCGGTCATCGGTGCCTCGACGAGCTTCTACCTGCTGTTGTCGGTCGTCCCCCTCTATGCCGAGGTGTGCGGAGGCGGTTATGCCGCGGGACTGGCCACGGGTGCGCTGATGCTGGCGACGGTCGGAGGCGGGCTGGCCACTCCCCGGTTCGTTGCCCGCTTCGGTTACCGCCTGGCGCTGGTGGCAGGGCTGGTCCTGCTCGGCACGCCCACGCTGGTGCTGACCGCTTCCGGGAGCACGGTTTGGATCACGGCGGTCTGTGTCGTGCGGGGTCTGGGCTTCGCGTTCACGGTCGTCGCGGGTGGCGCTTTGACGGCGTCGCTGATCCCGCCCGAGCGCCGTGGTGAGGGGCTGGCACTGGTTGGCATCGTGTCCGGGGTTCCGTCGCTGGTGGCCCTGCCGCTGGGGGTGTGGCTGGTAGGGCACGTGGGGTACGTACCGGTCTGCATTGCCGGCGCAGTGGCCGCGCTGGCCGCTGTCGTCTCGGTGCCGGGCCTGCCGGACCGCGAGCCGACCTCGGGACGGTCGATCGGGGTGCTGGCCGGGTTCCGGACGGCCGCTCTTCTGCGGCCCGCCGTCGTCTTCTCGGCTACTGCGCTCGCTGCCGGAATCACCGTCACCTTCCTCCCCCTTGCCGTCCCGTCGGCTTCTACCGGAGTCGTCGCCATGGCCCTGTTCGTCCAGTCCGCGGCATCAACCGCGGCCCGCTGGGTCGCGGGCCGACACGGCGACCGGCACGGACCGGCCTCACTCGTCCTGCCCGGCCTTGTTGTCTCCGCCGCAGGGACGCTGCTCACCTCTCTGACCCACAGCCCGGTCGCCGTTGTCGTCGGCGTGGCCCTGTTCGGGGTCGGTTTCGGAGTCACCCAGAACGCCACGCTGACGCTGATGTACGCGCGTGTCCCCGCGTCTGGCTACGGCACCGTCAGCGCCCTGTGGAACTTCGCCTACGACGCGGGCATGGGCGTCGGCGCCGTCGGGTTCGGGGTGCTCGCAGGCCAGACCGGCTACCCATTGGCTTTCACCCTCACCGCCGCGCTGATGCTCACTGCCCTTGCCCCGGCCTGGCGCGACCGCCTGGCCAACGGCTCCCGTCGATGACCGGCGCAACCACACACGGCCGGGGCCAAGGCTCCACCACCAGCACTTGCCGACGCGATCCCGTCGACGAACTGACCGCATTCAGCAACGAGACCGCCCAACGGGCACTGGTCTCCCAAGAACAGGAGCGCACATGACCACGAACACCGTGACGGTGGCCATCCTCGGGCCGGGCGGTGTCGGTGGCCTGATCGGCGCGCTGCTCGCCCGCGACGGACACCGCGTCGTCTGCCTGGCCGGCGAGGAGACCACCGCCGTGCTGCGCCGCGAGGGCCTGCGAGTGCAGAGCACGCAGTACGGCGACTTCACCACTCCGGTCGAAGCTGACACCTTGCTGCGCGAACCGGTCGACGTCACCTTCGTGACCGTCAAGCAGACCGCCCTGCCCGCCGCCCTCGACCGTGTTCCGCCGCAGGTCCTCGGCGACGGTATCGTCGTACCCCTGCTCAACGGACTCGACCACCTCGCAGCACTGCGCCGACACTATCCGGCCGGCCAAGTCGTGGCCGGAACCATCAGGGTCGAGGCCACCCGCACCTCGCCCGGACGCATCGCGCACACCAGCCCCTTCACCGCCCTCGAACTGGCCGCCCCGCTCGCCGACCTCGCATCCCACCTTCGGCACGCCGGCCTCGACGTGACCCTGCGCACCGACGAGAGCACGATGCTCTGGGACAAACTCTCCTTCCTCGCCCCGTTCGCCCTGCTGACCACGCGCTACCAGTCCGCTGTGGGCGCCATCCGCGACGAGCGGCGGTCCGAACTGCTTGCCGTACTCGACGAAATCACTGCCGTGGCCCGCGCCGCGGGCACACCGGTGACCGCCGAGGCCGTGCTCTCCTTCTTCGACCGGGCCCCCGAGATGATGAAGTCCTCGATGCAGCGCGACGCGGAGAACGGCCACCCGATCGAGCTCGACGCCATCGGCGGGGCTGTCCTACGGGCCGCGGCCACTCACAGGATCGAGACCCCGATTACCGCACGTCTCGTCGCAGAGCTGGTTCCCACAGCAAGTCAGTAGCAACACCGGCCCGTACCGACGGCGGCGGGGGGCACCTCGTCAAGTGCCGACAGTCCAAAGCCATACACAACACCCCGGCGTGTTCACCGCCCGCTTTCAGGAGACATGATGCAGCACTTCGTCCGACCCGACGGCACCCCTCCGGTCAACGGCTACAGCCATGCCGTGGCGTTCACGGGGCCGATGGTCGCCGTCTCCGGACAGGTCCCGGTGGACGCCCACGGGCGGGTGGTGGGCGCGGGGGATACCGCGGCCCAGGTACGCCAGGTCTTCGCGAACCTGGTCACCGCGTTGGAGGCGGCGGGTGCCGCCATGGATTACGTGGTCAAACTGACGGTATTTCTGACCAACCTGGCCGATCTGGACACCTTCCGCCAGGTGCGCGACGAGTACCTGGACACGGCCCGCCCGCCAGCCTGCTCACTCGTCAAGGTCGCCGGGCTGGTCCATCCCGCGTTCCGGGTCGAGATCGACGCACTCGCAGTGCTACCCGCTGGGGCGTGAGCTCAGGGAAGACACGAGTCGATCACCGGACGCCGTTGTCCGGCATCTCCTGCCCGAGCCCGACTCGGAGCCCCTCCCCCATTGCGTGTTTGTGGCCGCGCAACGGGGCGCCCGGCCTCCGGAGCTGGCATGAGAAGCCGCATCTCAGCCGATCTTGGAAGCTGCGGGTCAAACAGAGTTCCTGGTCGGGTGATCTTCCGGTTGTACGCGCATGAAGACAGGGCCTCTCGGTAGCTCGGGGATGTAAATCGAACCAAGCGATGTCGGGAGGCCCCTTTGTTGTTGTACGCGCCCGCGCACGTCGACTTCAACTCGACCGTCGCGTCATGTGATTGCCTCGCGCACGTGTACGGGAACGCGGCCGATCATCCGGACCGGGTACGCCGGTATCCGTCGGACATGACGGACGCGGAGCGGGCGCAGGTGAAGCCCCTCTTGCCGGTGCCGGCCTGGCTGGAGGGCCAGGGCGGGCAGCCCGAGGGCTACTGCCACCGTCAGATGCTGGACGTGATCCACTACCTGGTCGCGGGAGGTACCTCCTGGCGGGCGATGCCCGCGGACTTCCCCGTTTGGGACCAGGTCTACGCCTTCTTCCGCCGCTGGCGGCAGGCAGGACTGATCGCGGAGTTCCACGACCGTCTGCGCGGGATGGTCCGCGAACGCGAAGGACGCGAGACGGAACCGACGGCGGGGATCATCGACGCTCAGTCGGTACGGGCTGCCGCGTCGGTGCCGGCCGCCTCACGCGGAACGACGGCGGCAAGAAAGTACCGGGCCGCAAGCGACACATCGTCACCGACTGCCTAGGCCTGCTCCTGGTCGTCGCGGTGACCGCCGCGAACATCCCCGACCGGGATGCCGCCATCGGACTGCTGGGGCGGCTGCGGTCGCTGCACCACGAGATCACCTTGGTCTGGGCCGACGGCGGCTATACCGGCGGCCTTGTCGACTGGGCGAAGGAGAAACTCGACCTCACCTGCAGATCGTCAAGCGCACCGACGACATGGAGGGGTTCGTGGTGCTGCCGAGACGCTGGGTGGTGGAGCGCACCTTCGCGTGGTTGATGCATTCGCGCCGCCTGGCCCGCGACTACGAAACCCTGCCCGCCGCCAGCGAGGCGGTGATCCGGTGGTCGATGATCACGCGGATGGGCCGCCGACTGGCCCGGCCACGGGCCGGCGGCCGACGCTGAACATCCCCGACGCTTCCTGGACCAACCACCCGCGCTCCGCCAGGCGTTTCGCCTTCGACCGCACCCCCTCGACCTTCGTCGGCAACGTTTCCAGCCCCAGCACCACCGCGATGTCCTTGGCCCGCACCGGCCCCTGCCCCCGCCCCGGCCGGTCTTGCAGCACGCCCAGGATCCGCTGGTAGTCCGGCGAGAGAAGGGTCGCAGGCAGCCCTTCCCGCCAGGGCGGCACCGTCGTCCCCGACACTGGCGCGGGCGCCGATTCCCCCTCGGCCTCCGTCACGGCGGTGGTCTCGGCAGCGGACACAGCCAGGGCCTCGGCGAGCTCCTCCCGCGCGATCACCCGCCGGTCCAGCTCGATCTCGGCGGCCTCCAGCGCCTGAGCCGCCCGGTCCGCCTCCTCCCGCAGATCCTCGACCCGCTCACGGGCAGCCGCTTCCCGCGCCTCCAGCAATCCCAGCATCGACGCCACCGCGCACCCCTCCCACCCACCCATTCACAGCCACGGTCGCCCCCACCCGGGCCTGCGGGGCCGGTCCGACAGCGCACACGCAACAACCCGCTCCTGGACCAGCCGGCGAAACAGGCAGGCCCGCCCGCCTCCGCGGTCCGATGCCATACCTCAAAGAAGTCCGCCCGTACGCGTGTTGTGTTTCTGGATCAAGATGTAGTACTTCTTATACATGAGTGAGCAGGTGCACAACAGGCTGGCCGTTGTCAGGGCCGAGCGGAAGGTGTCTCGACAGGCACTGGCCGAGGCAGTGGGCGTCCACTACCAGACCATCGGCTACATCGAGCGCGGCCAGTACAACCCCAGCCTCGACCTGGCCCTGAAAATGGCCCGGTTCTTCGGTCTCCCTGTGGAAGCACTGTTCTCCCTGGAACCGTTCCAGCTGCTCACCGACGAGGTCTACGGGAGGAATCAGTGATGACCACGACGCGCTACGACCGGCACATGTACGCGCTGATGAACGATCGCCGCGCGGCTGCGGCCCACGCCACCACGACCCGGCGTCGGCTTGCCGTCACGGCCCATGTCGCCCTCACCGCCGTCGGGGTGGGCGCCTGGATCGGCACGGTCTTCGGGACCGGGTGGGGACCGGCCCTCGTGGTCGCGAGCGCCCTGCTGCCCTGGGTCCTGCTCACCGGCGTCCTGAATGGCTCCACCCGCGGACTCCTCGAACTCCGGGGCCGGATGCTCGACGAGCGGCAGCTCGTGGAGCGCGACCGGGTGCGGGCCCTGGCCCACCGGATCACGCTGTGGCTCCTCGTGGCCGCAGCGATCGGCGCCAGCACCTACAGCACCCTGGCGGATACGCCTCTGCGCGCGGCTGTGACACCGGTCCTCGTCGGCGTACTCGCCGCGCACTGGATGATGCCGCTGTGGGTGGCGGCCCTGCGGGTCCAGGACGAGCCGGCCGACGACCCGGCCGACGCATCCTGAGGCAGTAGGCCTTCCGGTGGGTTAGCCCCCAGCGCGTGCGAACCGCCCCAGGGCGGGGGATCCGAGGCCTCGGGGGTGGAACGCATGAACGAAGAGGGCCGCAGCGACCGGGAGTTACTTGAGGACGAGGCCGTACGACAGCGGAAGGCACGTTCCGCAAGGTGGACGGCACCTGGCTGCTCACCACGCGGACTCTCTTCCGCCTTCGCCGGTCCCACGGAACGCCTCGACGGGCCCGGCCAGTCATGAGAACGGCTCCCAGCCGACCGGCCGTCAAGCGTCCTGCGCTACAGGGAACGAGACTCCACAGAACTTGAGCCAGAGCCGAAACTCGTGAGCAGAGCCAAAGCCCCATAGGGTCCTTTCGGTTGGCGGTTGGCGGTTGGCGGGGGTCAGGCGTCCCGGAGACGTTCGAAGCGCGAGATGCGCTCAGGGTCGCATCGCACGCTCAGCGTCGTGGGGTCCGAGGAAGAACTGGTCGGTGATGTCGTCGAGTCCGCTCGCGTGGTAGGCCATCGGGCGGACGACGGGCTCGCCGGTCGTCGCCGCCTCCTCCTCCACGAGGCTGAGAATGAGCGGGAGCAGGGAGGCGCGCACGGCCCTCGCCGGGAAGTTCCATCAGTCCCGGCAAGGACACCCGTGGGCGGCCTGGGCCCGGTCTCGGTGTGGCACCACGACTCGTACTCCTGCCGTACGTAGGCCCGGCCGGTGTCGGGGCGCCGGCCGGGCCAGCGGCTTCGTACTCAGCCAGGCAGGTGCGATCGCCGTCCACCTGACAGGCGAAGACCGCCGGATTGCACTCAACGTCGGGCTCGCCACCACCGCGGCTGTGACCCTCTGGCTGGCCGCCAAACTGTGATGGAGCGCAGCCCTCGACCGGTGGATGCAACTACAGGGACAGCCGCCACACGGCTGCTGGCATTTCTCGGGTTCGGGCGCAACTTGAGAATCCTGGCAGGCATGCGAAAGGGCCGATCTCACAGGGAGATCGGCCCTTCTCGGCGGTTCTGCTACGGCCGGTCGAGGACGTTCGAGATGTTCCGGATGATCAGGGCAAGGTCGTGTCGGTCCTTCGGCAGGAGGCCGCGGCCCAGGTCCTGGGCTACTTCTTCGACGCCTGCGGCGAGCTGGAAGTAGCGCTGGAGCATGGCGCTTCGCTGGTCAGCGTCCAGGTTCTCTCGCGCGAAGTCCATAAGCGCCTGGCCATCGTTCTTCAGCGCGGGCAGTGCTTCGTCAGGAGCGCCTGCCGGCCTCGGCTCGGGGACGGTCACAGCGCTGGTGTTCATAACCGGGTTATGGGGGCTGGCGGGCGACGGCGGCTGCCCTGCGTCCGGGGACTCGGACGACGTCTTCATAACCGGGTTATGGGCGCTGGCGGGCGACGGCGGCTGCCCTGCGCCCGGGGACTCGGACGACGTCTTCATAACCGGGTTATGAGGGCGGCTGCCCTGAGCGGCGACGGCGGCGGTGGCTGGAGGTGTCTCCGTGGTTGCCCGAGCAGCCGTGTCGGTGGACGTGCTGGCCGTTGGAGTCTTCCTGACCTGCTTCTGTGCTTCCTTCGCCGCCTCTTCCTGCGCTTTGATCTCCGCGAGGCGGGACTCCTGGTCTTCCGGCTTCTTGTTCCCGACCCGACGCAGGTGCTTGGCCTGTTCCGTTCCGTCCTTCAGTCGCTGCTGAAGTTCGGGCGTGAGGTTGAGCAGTGCCAGGCGCTGGGAAACCCAGGCCTGTGTTCGGTGAAGCCTTTCGGCGAGCTTGTCCTGTGTGCCGTGCAGCTTGAGGAGTTTCTGGAGGGCCTTGGCCTCGTCGAGAGGGTCGAGGTCTTTGCGGTGGATGTTGGCGACGAGTGCGGATTCGAGGACGCCGTTGGGGTCGGCCCCGAGGTCGTCGTCGAGCATCACCTTGAGGGTGCTGAGGCCGGCTTCACGGGACGCTGCGAGGCGGGAGTTGCCGTCGATGACTACGTACTGGGTGTCGCTCTCGAGATCTGTCTCGCGGCCGGGGTTGGCCTGTAGGTAGGCGAAGCGGGTCATGATGCTGATGGCCGTCTTCTGCCCATGGTCCCGGAGGCTGTTGGACAGGTCGGTCAGGTCGCCGAGCTCGCTCCGGGGGTTGTCCGGGTTGAGGCTGATGGCGCTGAGGGGCAGCTCGGTCGGTGCGGCGACGCCTTCGGTGGGCGCGCTTGTCGCCTGGTCGATGGCGGCACGGCGGGCGCTGACGTTTTGGGCGCGCTGGAAGGAGCTACTGGCTCCGAGGAGGGCGGCCTTGCTCATGAGATCTCCCTGGCGAGTGCGCGCATGCCGACTGCCTGGTCGCAGCGCGGCGCATAGGAGAGGAGAGGCTGCTTCACTCGTACGGCCTCCTTCTGTTCCTTGAGGTCGCCGATGACGCCGACAACCCGGGGATCCTTTATGTCGATCCATCCCTGCAGTGAGGACGTGGCGATGAAGCCGCGGCGGGCGTCGTACAGGTTGACGACGATGCCGAGGTAGTCCAGCTCGAGGGCCATGTCGGCGCGCAGGTCGTCCAGCTGGGAGGTGAGGAGGCCGTAGGCGTCGGCCGAGCTGTCCTCGGCTTGGACGATGACGAGGATGCCGGAGTTCCCCGGTTCTTCTCCGTCGCGTCGGCGTCCGTAGTGGGCGGCGGCGTCCATGCTGAGACCGAGGCTCGGCGGGCAGTCCACCACGATCACGTCGTAGTCGCCCTCGACGACGGCAAGGGCTCGCTCCAGGGCGGCTTCGCGGGCGCGGACTCCGGACAGCTTCACGTCGAGCAGGAAGGCGTCCGTGCATGCGGGGAGGAGGTGGAGGCGATCCCCGAACCGCTCGTCTTCGACCTGGACGATGAGGTCCTTCAACTGCCCCTTTGCCTCGCCGGACATGTGCTTGGTGAGGCTGTCGCCTTCGATGGGCAGTGGCGTGTGACCGAGCTGATTGGTCAAGTGGCCTTGGGGGTCGAAGTCGACGAGGAGAACGCGCAGCGCGAGGCCGGGAAGCTCCTCGTAGTCGAGTACGTCGACGGTCTCCTCGAGGAGCGCGGCGAAGTGCTTCGAGATTCGGACTCGGTGGAGTTGGTCGGAGTCTTCCGCCATCGCCTCCCCCAGGCCGGCGGCAATGGCGGTCTTGCCGACACCGCCCTTCTGGTTGCAGGTGATGATGCGTCGGACGAACCTTGGCCTGAGGACGGCGGGCGCCGGGTTCTTCTCGAGCCAGAGGGCCACCGACTGCGAGAGGCCTTGAACGATGGACACGCCCCGGGCGCCGCAGTCGGTGCGGAAGCTGTCCCACTGGCCTTCGGGAAGGAAGGTGGAGAAGGACTTGGCGCCTGCTGTGTCGATCGGGGGCAGGTTGGATCCCAGCCCGCGCCAGGCGGTGATGCCGGCTTCGACGGCGTGTTGGATGCCGATGCCGTGCTGAGCGCTTCGAACCTTCAGGTCGCGTTGCAGCTCGGCCGGGAGCTTTGAGACGACCTTCTCGCGGTCGCCGGGTGCGGGCTGAGTCATGTGCGACACCTTACTAACATTCAAGATCAGTTCAAGCGTCGACACGGTAGGTTCACAGATCGACGCCGTCGCGCGCCTCATAACCCGGTTATGAAACAGCCGCCGTGACGGTGCAGCACGCCACAGGTCATGTGCTTGCAGATGCGGGCGGCGCGCCGGCGCATCCCGGCGGCCAGGTACACGGCCGCCCAGTCGAGCAGCGCCTGGAGCTTGCTGGGCACGGGGGGCGGGCTGGAGGGGACGGTGCCGGCGCGAGACGCAGTGGCTGTGCGGGGCCGGCGGCGTCGTAGCAGTGGATGGTGGCGTAGGTGTGGACGGCGCGGGGGATGCGGGGAATCACGTCGTCGGGGTTGTCGCCGGGGTATAGGCACCAGCTGGCCCGGCTGTGGAGGGTAGGGGCCGTATCGGTCGAGGACCATGTCGGCGAGGTGCCGGTCGGGCGCGGGGAGCAGGAGCTCCAGGGCGTCGACGGACAGCCGCGGGCCGCCCTCGTTGTCCTGGCCGGGCAGGACGAGGTGGCCGCCGATGCGCAGCAGGTCTCCGGGCCGCATCAGGGTGAGCAGCTCGTGGGCGATGCGTGGGTCGGCGGTGTGGCAGTCCCAGACGGTGTCGTCGATGGCGTCGTCGGTGGGGGAGGAGATCAGCCGGAAGCGGGCGGTGAGGCCGTCGTCGCCGGGGGCGGGCAGGGAGTCGAGGTAGCCGTCGAGGGCGAGGGGTATCGCGGTCACGTCAGCCCGCCTTCCGGACGGTGGCGACCGCCTGGGCGGTGTCGTACGCGTCCAGGACCGCCTTGGTCGGCAGTCCCCGGTCGGCGACCTGGTGCCCGTGCTCGCGCGCCCAGGTCCGGATCGCGGTGAGCTCGTCCCGGCTGTAGGCGCTGCTGGTGCCGGTGCGGATCGGGCTGGGCGGGGCGGCGGCCGCCGGACTGCGGGTGCCGGTCTTCCCGACACGCAGCTCCTGCTCCGCCTTCTCCAGTGCCTCGCGGGCCTCGGCCACCCGGGCCTCCGCCTCGCGCTGCGGGTCCTCGCCGAACACCTCGGCCCGAGCGCCCTCACCCGCCTCGGCGACTGACTGCGGCAGAGCCTGAACCCGAGGCGCCCCCGACACACCTGGCAGGGGCGGGTCATGATCGAAGTAAGCTGGTCCGTTGATCACTCAAGAGGAAAGACGGGCAAGGAACTTGAATCGCATACGAACGACGGTGGCGCTCGGTCTGGTGCTGTCCGCGGGTCTCGTGACCGGATGCTCCGGAAGCGCGGAGCCCGATGCCAAGCCCAGCGGCGGAGAGACGGGGACGGTCACGGAGTCCGCGTCCGCGTCCGCGGCGCCGAAGACCCCGGTCTTCCAGGGCAAGCCGGTGCCCGGCCTTGCCGCGAAGCCGGCCTGGAGCCTGACGCGCGACGAGGCGGGGAACTGCGCGGGCAACGCGTCCGTGAAGGACTCGTCGCAGAACGACATCTGCACGGTCGGGGACGCCCTCGTCCTCACCACCTACAGCAACGGGCAGGCGGGCACGAACACCTTCACCGTCCGGCTCCTCGATGCCGAGACCGGCAAGCTGCGCAAGAAGTTCGACCTCGCCATCGCCGCCGATGACAGCGGGTCCACGTCCTCCTCGGCGGTGGCCCTCGCGCAGGTGGGCGAGTGGCGGGACGGTTCGCCGGCCCTCCTGATCCGCAACCGCGTCGACACCCCGGCGAGCGGCCTGAAGAAGGCCTCGACCCAGACCGTGCTGACCATGTACGCGCCGTCCGGCGAGAAGCTCGGGAGCTCCTCCTTCGACGAGGACACCCACATGTCCACGCCCGTCCGGAACGGCTACCTCGTGGATGCCAGCTCCATCGGCGGCGGCGCCACGTTCATCCCGATCGGTGGCGGGGAGACCGTGACCAGCGATGTCTCGGCCTTCGACCTCAAGGGGACGGTCGGCTCCGGTCTCGGCTACTACTCGCAGCCGGACATCTCCTACCAGCCCTCCGCCGACTGGCTGACCGCCAAGGACGTCCGCACGGGCAACAAGGCGTGGAACAGCAAGGACCTCACGCCGCCGGCCGCCATCGCCAAGCTGGTCACCTCGGACAAGGCGACCAGTGCGCGGCTGATGCCTTTCCGGGGCGACAAGGCCCTCCTCGAATGGTCCTCGTACGGCAACTCCGAAGCGGTCATGACGCTGATCGACGTCAAGAGCGGCCGCCGGCTCGCCGAGGGGCCGGCCATCGACACCAACGGCACCACCGACGACGACGGCCTCGCCATCTCCCCGGACGGCAAGACCGCCGTGGTGCAGTACGGCAAGGGTGCGGTCGCCTGGAACACGGAGACCGGCAAGGAGCTGTGGCGCCAGGCGGAGGACGAGGTGACCATCGGGCCGGGCGACCTCCCGGGCAACGGCGTCCTCTACGCGTACCTGGACGGCGTCGGAGCCGCGCTCGACGCCGACGACAAGAAGCTGCTGGCCTCCGAGATCGCGGAGATGCCGCAGTTCACGACGAACGGGTACGCCGCCATCCACACCTCCGAGGGCCTCTTCGTCTTCGCCACCCAGCCCGTCTGACGGACGCCCCGCCCCCGGTTCAGGGGGCCTCAGGCCCGGACGCCGCCTCGCGGCGCATCACGCACGTGTTCCCGATGTCGGGATCGCCGACGAAGAAGAACAGCACCAACTCGTCGCGCTGATCCCGGTCCACGTGGAAGCGCCAAAAGTCGGACTTCGAGACCGCCGCCGTGACGGACAAGCTCAAGGAACTGGGCGGGACGACGCGCTCCGCCAGGAACAGCAGCGTCTGAAGGACCACAGGTGGAATGTGACCTTCACCGACGCGGCGACCAGCGAGGCGGTCATGTCATCGGGGATCGACAAGGTCGCCATGGCGAAGTCAGTCCCACATCCCCTTCGCCCGCTGGAATCCGAAAGTTCATCCTCCCTCTGGGGGACGAAATTCACCGGGGAAACGGTGCTTCGTGTCACCTGCCGAGGTCTGCGGCGCGGTGCCGGCCCGGCGTCTGCGATCGGGGGGCAGGATCAGGGACGCTCCGTCCTGTCGGATGCAGCTTCCTGACAGCGCCCGCGTGTAGGTCATGTCCGGACGCGGAGCTCCGAGACAGTCCCCGTACCTGGGGAATCACCTCGGGGCTCGGCGTAGTTCTCCCGGCATGAACTCCGTACGGGAAACCTTCGACGTCCTGCGATACACCGCTTTCTCCGACGATCCCGAGGGAGGCAATCCCGCCGGAATCGTTCTCGACGCCACGGGCCTCAGCGACGAGGAGATGCTGGCGATCGCCGCCGAAGTCGGCTACAGCGAGAGCGCGTTCCTGACACCGCCGTCCGAGGGAGCGGGCTCCGGCGCGTCGGACGCCGGGCGCGCGTACACCATCCGCTACTTCAGCCCCAAGGCGGAAGTGCCCTTCTGCGGTCACGCCACCGTCGCGACGGCGGTGGCCCTTGGCGAGCGCCTCGGCCCCGGCGACCTGGTATTCACCACGCGGGCCGGGACCGTGCCGGTCACCGTGACGCGGGAGGGCGGGGCGCTGCGGGCCACACTCACGAGCGTCGAGCCGCACATCGAGGACGTCGCGGCCGATGACCTGGCAGAGGCACTCGCTGCGCTCGACTGGCCGGCCGGCGACCTCGATCCCGCCCTGCCTCCCCGCATCGCCTTCGCGGGCGCCCGCCATCTGATCCTTGCCGCCGCGAGCCGAGAGCGCCTGGCCCACCTGGCGTATGACTTCGCCCGCCTGGAGGCCCTCATGCACCGGCTCGACCTGGTGACGCTGGAGTTGGTCTGGCGCGCCTCTGCGGAGGTCTTCCATGTCCGCGCCCCGTTCCCGGTGGGCGGTGTGGTCGAGGACCCGGCGACCGGGGCGGCGGCGGCCGCCTTCGGCGCGTACGCCCGTGAGCTCGGACTTGTGCCCGAGGCGACGGTTCTCACCCTCCACCAGGGGGAGGACATGGGACGCCCCGGCGTCCTGACGGTGGAACTGCGGGCGGGCGACCGGCGGATCAGGGTGGGCGGCGCAGGGACCCGCATCCCGGCCTGATCCACTTGTGGCTGAGCCGTGGGGGCGAACCGACGGTCAAGCCGGTGCGCCTCCCTCGTGCCCCACGCTGCGGTGTGGGGCACGACGCGTCTCATGCCGGTTCGACTAGCCCCAGTTCGGGTCGCCGGCGGCATTCCACTCGGGGTCGCGGACCGTGCCCCAGCTGATGTTGCGCCGGACCCAGCCTGTGTCGATGCTCCCCGGCCCGGGTGGCTGCTGTGGCCCATCCGGTGTCCCTGGGCCATGGTCCCGATGGTGGAACCGCCCATGCATCGAGATGCTCATCTTGCATATTGAAACGTAGTTCCATTTTTCGGATTCTCGGAGCGTTCCGGTCGTGGACGCGACAGTGATCGCATGCGGGTCGGCTCCGGTTTCAGCACTGGGGACGGCTGCACGACCGTCTGCGAACGGTTCTGCACCGCAACTTCGAGGGCCGCCAGGGCAAGGGCAGGCGTACCCGCTTGGACTCCCCGAAGGTGGCCGCCGCCACCGTGGGGCCACTTGACCTCATCCGACTCCTCGTCCGACGCCGACGCGACCGCCGGAGTCCGAGGCCGTGACGGGTTCGAGGACGGGCTCTTCGAGGCCTGGTGCCAGGGCCCGGAGGCCCGCTCCTCGCACGAGTACGCCGGTCAGCCCTTCCCGGTTCGGCGACATCTTCCGCGGCAGCTCGCCGAAATACGGCCTGTTGATCGGTTGAAGGAAGCGCACACAAAGGTGCGCACACTGCAAGTCCCGGAGGACGTAAGGACGGCGCTTTCCCGGAAGTCGTTGGTCGTCACGGCCGGGGCGAAGCACGATCTCGCCGATGCGGCAAGGCGCCTGGACAGGTTGATGAAGGACCTCGACGAGGGCCGATTCCCTGAAGGTGACTGAGCAGCAGATGTCCACGCTCGTTGTCAGCACGCGTTCCTGTGAGGAGAAGCAGAACCATGACGTCACTCGATCCTGCAACCCGATCTCAGCCCCCCGCCGGCCATCTCGGTTGGCTGACCGCTGTGACCGGGCTGGTGTCCATCGTCGCCGTGGCCATCCTGGCCCTGACCGGTCACGCTGCCGCAGCCACCACCGTCGGGGTCATCGGTGGCGGGGTGAGCGCAGCCGGCGGAATCCAGGTGACCGTCCGTATCCGGCGCTGAGGCATTGGCCTCCTGCTACGGGACTGCGGGCCGTTCGCCGCAGCCCCGTAGCAGGGCACCTCACAAGCCCAAGTGCCTATCGACCCGCCGACCGACAGTGACGTTCCCTGCCCCTCACTCCTGGCACCGGGGCGCTAGGGCAAACGCCCCTGAAGCCAGCCCTCGGCCCGCCCGGGCCCCCCCTCCACCCCACGCCCGTCCTGCCGGTGCTGACGTCCAGGCGCGCCCTGCGCACCGTCCGGCGCGGTGTACATGAAGACCGTGATGCCGACGACGATGCCCACCACAAGGAGCAGGGCCGCCAGCGGCGCGGATCGGTGAGCAGTCCGCTGCGGCAGGTTCCTCGGCGGAGACGGAAGCCCCGCCGGTCGAGCTCGCCGTTCTTGGCGCACGAGACTCTTCGAGGACTCCGACAGCGGCGCCTTCCAGCTGAGCTGGTCGGCAGGCCCGGACCTACGGGAATCGCCCACCCTCGTTCGGAGGGTGGGCGATTCCCGTAGGCGGATGGCCAGGCCGTTCTACAGGAACCCGATGAAGTCGGCGAGGGCCCGGCCGCCGTAGTCGTGGTCGGTCAGCAGGGGCAGCGCGTAGCCGGTGAGCAGAGTGAGGAGCCATCCGAGGAGCACGAGGCCGGGGACCCATCGGTCGTACAGGCGATGGAGAACTGTCCGCGCGCCGACGGCGAGAACGGCGTTGAGGAGGATGGCGATCAGTGGCTTCCACAGGGGCTGGACGGGGTCGGCGGAGTATGTCGCGCTGAGCAGGATCCCGGTCGCCGCGGCGGTGGCGAAGACTGCCGTACAGGTGAGAGCGGTCAGCCAGATGAGGTCGCTTCGCCTGCTGCGACGCCGCATCATCTCTGCCGGGTCGGCCATCACGGTGGCTGTGTGGGAGACCCGCCTGAGCGCCTCCTCGAACGCCGCCAGTTCGCCCTTGCCGGCGCCCATGGCGATGAGAAGCGGCCGCAGACGGGACCACGAGGGCAGGACCTTCCCTGCGAGCCACTGCTTCACCGCTCTGCGGGCCTTGCGCGTGGCGAAGCCCTGGCTGACCTCGGAAGCCAGACGGGCATGCGACCAGTCAGCCCGCCCCACGCCGGCGCGCTGCCTCAGTGCCTCGATCTGCGCCCCGAACTGTCTCGCGTCCGAAGCACCGGCCAACGCGATCGTGAGGGGGGTCGGTGGCGCGGGGAAGTTGTCCGGTCCACGTAGGGCGTCGGCTACGTCGTCCACGTCATCCACGTCGTTCACGGGCGGGCCTGGGACGACGGAGACTCCGGGAGAGACGTTCTCGTCATCAGGCTGGGTCCCGGTGGCGGACGACGGCGCGGGGCTTTCGGAGAGCTCCGGGGCGGAGCCGCTGAGGGCGGGCTCCGCGACGTGAGGCTGCTCGTCGTCCAGAGAGGGAGCGTTCCTCTCGGCCTCGATCCGGATCGCGTTCGGCGCGAGGGGGGATCTTCCGTGCTGTGCTGCCTCCTGCCGGGCCCGTGCCTCCGCCTCGGTCACCCTGCGGGACGCGCTCTCGAAGGACTCGTCCCCCTGCCGTTCGATCCTCGGGTACGCCTCCTTGAAGGCCTCGGACTCCCGCCGGGCGATGCGTACGTACGAGCTGAAGAAGGCCGCCTTCTCCCCATCAGTGGCTCCCAGGGCGTCAATCAGTGCATCCAGCGCCCAGTAGAGCTTGGGGAACTGGCTGCCGTCGAGCCACCCGTCGACCGAGTTGTCCACCTGCCGGCTCTCGCTGCTGAGACGCCCACCGTCGGCCTGCGCGTTCATCCTCTCCACAGGCCAACCCTCGATGCCGGCACGGACCCGCAGCATCCCGACCGCCCGCCCCAGATCGGCTGGGGACAATGCCGTGGACAAGGTCTGGACAACCACGCTCCGCCCCGTGGACGTTGCGATATCCGTGCTGGTCACAGCGTTGTCCCTGTTGTCTCCAGGGTCTGCGTGGACAATCCCGCTGTCCACGGTCAGGTCGTCCTGCCTCGCGACGACCTGCCCGGTGATCACGTGCGGGGCCGCGGCGTCTGCGACGACGGGCCCGCCGACGCCGAGGTGCGAGCGCAGCTCATCGAGTCCCTCGTCCTGCTCAACGAGCTGGTCCTGCACCGCCTGAAGCACCTCGCCGATGCGCTCCAAAGGAGGCAGGTCCAGCCCGACACCCGCCGGCTGCGGCAGCAGCCTCCCCGCGCCCTGAGCAGCGCCTGTGGTCCGGCGTGCGTCGGCCTGCACTCGCGCGACGTTCGCCTCGGCGGCCAGGCGCAGCTCGAAGGCCTGCTCGGTGGCCTTGCGGGCGTGCCGCAGCTGACCTTCCGCCTGCTCCCGGTACATCTCCGACTGCTCCAGAGCAGCCTGGAGTTCGTGAGCGCCGTGGGCTTCGAGGCGGGCGTGGTCGCGCTCCTCGGTCAACTGGGCGCATTGGTTCTGCAGGACGGAGACCATCTCCTGCAGCTGCGAGCAGCGCTTCTCGGAATCGGCGAGCTTGCGCATGGCCTCGATCTGCTGCAGCCGGGCGTCGTCGAGGCGTAAGAGGACCTCGCCGACACCGGCCGGCATCGACGGTCTGTCCGGGATACCTGGCGAGGCCTGGGGCGCCGGCCGTGCGGCCGGCCTCCGGACCGCCTTCTGCGCGGCTTCCAGGAGGCGGCGCCCTTCGGCGCGCTGACGCTCGCGCATCTCCGTGTCGGACACGAGTGTGTCGACGACATCGTTCAGCAGCTGCTCGGGGATGAGCTTGGCGCCGTTGCGGTACTCGCTCCACACCGACTTCGAGTACGGGAACGTCTCCGCCAGCACCCGCACCTGGACGCCCGCAGTGACCTTGCGAAGCCAGGTCACTGCGGGCGCATTCGCCTCCTCGGTACGGCCCCTCAGCTCGCTCATCGGCCGTCCTGCCTGCGCCATCCCGTCCCCCTGCAACGCGTCCGCACGATGGACAACGCCCCCGTTGTCCGCGATCAACCGCCAGCTGCCTGGGCCTTCGTTGATCGCCCCAGGCGGACATTCTCACTCCCCGTCAGCTTGGTCTCCAGTTGGTTCACCGAACTCAGGAGGCCCGCATGCCCAGCCCGAACCCTCCCCGCCCGTCCCGCCGTACCTGGGCGGCCGCCTTCACCACCGTCCTCGTCCTCGCCCTGAACCAGGGCTGGCCCGCCGCCGACGTCATCAAGCTCGCCACCGGCGTCCTCGTGCTGATCGCCCTGGTTGTCGGCGTCGGCTCCAACAGCGAGTAGCCCCGCAGCGGTGTGCGCCCAGCCAGGGTGGCGCCTACTGGCGTCTACTCGGGGAACCGGAGCGCCGGAGGCCGGTGTACGGCAGCAGGGCCGCCCCGGCGTCACCGGCCGGGGCGGCCCTGCTGCTTCAAAGCCTATGGTCGGGTTGGCTCTTCTTCACGTGCGCGGAGTCCACGCTGTCGTCGATGCGGTACCGCACGCCGGTGGTCTGCCCGGACTCGGCGCCCGGGTCGACCAGGTCCACGAACTCGACGAGCTTGTACGTCGCGAGCGCTCACTCGGCAGCCCGCTGCACGCAGAGCACGGGCGCAGGACACGGCACAAGTCGACGACCGAAACAGAAACTGATTCGCCTGGCGATTCGTCTTGGGCAAGGAACCAAGCGGATGGGAAGCCAGGTGGAGCAGGCAGTCAGAGGCAAGACGTCCACGGGAGATGCGAGGCGCCGGTGGGGCTGGACACAGGGGCAGGTGCTCGCCGCGTTCGCAGTGCTGACGGCCGGGCTCCTGGCATTCCACCGGGCGGTTCCCAACGCCGTCGGCCACCTGGGCAGCTTCCTGGAAACCTTCCTGCCGTGGCTCGGCATCGTCGTCGTCGTGCTGCTCGTCCTGGCGCTGCTGCGCCGATCAGCCACCGCGCTGGTGGCGCTGCTTCTGCCTGTGACGGCCTGGACGTATGTCTTCGGTGGGTTGCTTCTTCCCGTGGTGGAGCCCGGCGCGCACGACCTGGTCGTCGTGCAGCACAACGTCAGCGACGAGAACACCGACCCAGCGGGCACGGCGCGCGCCCTTGTCAGCGCCGAGCCGGATCTCATCGCGCTGCAGGAACTGGTGTCTCCGGCGCTGCCGGTCTACGAGAGGACGCTCGCTGCGGACTACCCGTACCACGTGGTGCGGGGCACCGTCGGACTGTGGTCGAAGCATCCGCTCACCGATACCCGGCTACTGGACATCAAGCCGCGAGGAATCGCTGAACCCTGGAGTCGCGGGCTGCGGACCGTCGTCAATGCTCCGGACGGCGACATCGCGACGTACGTCACGCACCTACCGTCGGTCCGCGTCCGGGCGAGCGGCCTGGCATCCTCCTGGCGCGACGAGAGCGCCGGTCTGCTGGGCAAGGCCATCGCTGCCGAGCCGTTGAAGACCGTGATTCTGCTGGGCGACCTCAACGGCACGGTCGACGACCGTGGGCTGGCCCCGCTGACCTCACGGTTGAACGTGGCGGAGCGGGGCTTCGCCCTCAGCTTCCCCGCCGCCTTTCCGCTGGCTCGGATCGACCAGGTCATGGCCCGCTCGGCAACCGTCGTCCACATACGCACCCTGCCTGCCACCGGCAGCGACCATCTGCCGGTCGCTGCGAGAATCACCCTGCGCTGAGGCAGTGAGCAGTGAGCAGTCGACGCCACCGGTTTTGAAGACGGGGGAGTGGCGCTCCGACGGGGCGACGGGCCGTCAGTCTTCAAAACCCGGTTCTGAAGACCTCGGATCAGAGCTGGGTGAGAGGTGCCGGGGACCTTCCCGCGAGCTGCTGCGCCGTCGCCACGAGCTTCTCCTGTCGGTTCGGCACGCGCGAAGGTGGCCCGGCCGGGGGCCGGGTCACCTTGGACTGACTGAGGGGATCAGGCGGGCTGCGGGGCGGGGCTTGCCGGGGCGGCCGCGACCTTGCGGGTCTCGTGCATCATCAGCAGACCGTTGACCACCATCAGCGTCGCGGTCAGGCCATGGATGCCGAGCGCGATGCCCACGGAGCCGTGGTGGGCCAGCACGGTGGTCATGTCGCCGTACGCGGCGAGGGCTTCCACCAGCAGCACCCAGCCCAGCGCCCGGCGGTGGCCCGTCACCAGCAGGATGCCCAGGACCAGGGCCAGGACGACGTCGCGGATTCCCTTGATGATCAGGAAGCCGCCGCCGTCGCCGGCCGGCCAGCTCGGCAGGCCGAAGCCCGGCGCCGTCGTCTCCGGGCTCAGGATGAAGTCCGTCCCGAACCAGAGGATGAAGAGGATGAAGGCGGCGGACAGGACGGTGTTGATCTTCTTCAGCGGCATTGTCTTCTCCCTGTCGGTCTTCGTGAACTTGGTGGAGCGCGTCTTCCAGGACGACGCCGAGGAGGGTGAGCTCGGGCGGGTCGGCCATCAGGTGGTCGCCCAGGGAGGTCCGATTTCGGCAGGTCCCTCCAGGACGGCGGGGGAGTCCGCGAGGTTCAGATGAGGGCGGTGACCAGCAGGGTGAAGGCGGCGATGATGACGGCGACGCGGACGTAGTGGAAGCGGTCCCAGCGGTTCATCTGCTGCTTCCAGTCGGCGGGCCGGTTCTCAGGGGTCCACGTCTTGCCCTGGTTGTTGATCGGGACGAGCAGCAGGATCGACATGATCACGCTGACGATCAGCAGCACGCCGGCGGCGACGACGAGGCCGGTGCCGGCGTGGTGCCATCCGGCGATGGCCCAGATGGCGGTGAGGACGAGCGAGCCGATGTACCAGACCGGCATCACGGCGCCGAGCATCCGGCCCCCGTGTGCGCGGCCGAGCTGGCCGCTGTCCTCGGGGAGTGCGTTGAAGATCGGGTTCATGACGAAGGCGACGGAGAACTCCACCCCCACCATCAGGCCGACGACCACGGTGGTGAAGACCTCGAGTGCGTTGAGCATGATGACCCCTCCAGGAATCTAGCGTCGCTAGGTGATGAGGCAACGCTAGTACTACTGCCGCTCGATTGTCTAGCGGTGCTAGAATCGAATCATGTCGGTACAGGAACGCAAGCAGCGCGAACGGGCGGACCGCGAGCGCCTCATCGTGGCGACGGCCCGCGAACTCGCCGAGCAGCAGGGCTGGGACGCGGTCACCACCCGCCGGCTCGCCGAGCGCATCGAGTACAGCCAACCCGTCCTCTACAGCCACTTCCGCGGCAAGCGCGAGATCATCGGCGCCGTCGCCCTCCAGGGCGCCGCCGAGATGGCCGCGGCGGTGCGGGCCGCGACCTCCGCCGCGGACGGTCCGCGCGAGCGGGCCGCCGCGCTCGCCCGCGCCTACCTCGACTTCGCCGAACGCCATCCGGCGGTCTACGACGCCATCTTCCAGCTCGACGGCGGTCTCGCGTACGCGCAGGAGGACACCCCGGAACCGCTCAAGGACGCCTTCGCCGCCCTGCTGGAGACACTCGGAGAAGTCGCCGGGGACGGCGTCCACCCGGGACTGTTCACCGAGACGTTCTGGGCGGCCCTGCACGGCGTCGCGACCCTGACCCGGGCGCGACGGCTGCCGCCGGAGGACACCGAGCAGAGAGTGCACCTGCTGGTGGAACGGCTCGCCGTGGTCTGACACAGCGTCCCGGCGGGCACGCGGCCGGGCCCTCGGGCCCCGGCTGCGTACCTGCGCAGACCCTCGCGTGGCGGGTGGGCGCGCAGCTGTAGCGGCCCAGGCAGTTGAGGGTGGCGTGATTCAGCGGGGAGCCCCCGGCCGCGTCTTCGTCCAGGACGTCATGGTCCCGCTCCTCGGGCGGCAGGGCCCGGGGTCCGCCGCCCCTCGCGGCCGGACATCCGCAGCAGCTCGTACGCGCGGACCTGCCCGGTCACCCGTGAGCCGGTGGCTTCGTTCGCTTCCAGGGGCAGCGTTTGTCCGCCAGTTTGGGCAGCAGTTGCGGATCTTGAGGCCCGTGAATGTTCATGAGAAATAGCAGCGCGAGCGATGCGCGGTGCGTCACTCGTCCTGCCCGCGGGGCGTCAGTGCCCGGCGGGTGCTCGGGTGAGTCCGGTTCGGACCTTTGTCAGCGTCTGGCCGAGGAGGGGGCGGGCTCGTGCCCGTGTCGGCACTCCGCGCGCTGTTCCCGTCCAGCCACCCGGGAGGCATCTAGATCTTGTAGGGCTCCAGGGGGTATGCCCTCTGGAGCCCTACCGTCCGAGATTTGCTCTCAGCTTTGGGATGTTTCGGTGGTCAGTGCCGTGCGGACGGCGGCTTCGACCTGGGTGGCGGTGTTGGCGTGGCCGCTGGCGTTGGGGTGCACGAGCGTGGTGCGGTTGCCGCCGGAGCAGGTCAGGGTGAGCGGTCCGACGGCGACTTCGCTGGGCCAGTACGAGCCGGCCTTGCCGCAGACTCCCTCGACCCACTTGGTGGCCCGGGGCTGACAGGCGTCGTGGCCGACGCTGGAGGTGGCGGTGTCGACGTACGTGCCGCCGCTCAGCTCCGTGATGGCCTCGACGATCGCGTTGAGGTGGGTGTTCACCTCGCCCAGCCAGGCGATGTCCCCGTGGGTGGCCGAGATCCGGCCGACGTCCTTGAGGTCGGCCGCCAGCTCGGTGGTGTCCTGGCGGTCACAGGTGGTGGGGTCCTCCGGGACGATCGTGGGGTATCCGACCGTGATGACCTTGGCGTTGGGCGCCTTCTCCTGCACGGCGCGCAGCATGCCGGCGTACTCCCGGGTGACCCGGTCGTACTTGTCGTAGATCGACTCGGGGTCGAGGAACGGGCCGCCCGCCTCGTAGGAGTCCCGACAGGGGGTGGCCTCGTCCGGCTGGCCGATGCCGGCGATCAGACAGGACGTGAGGATCTTGCCGAAGGGCAGGCTGTTGCCGCCGACGCCGATCGTGACCACGTCGGTGCTCGCGCTCAGCCCGGTCCGGTCGACCTGGGGGGCCACGCTGGGCCAGCCGTCCTCGGGGGCCTGCACCGGGCTGATGGGGGTCTGCCGGGCCGAGGCGATCTCGTTGATGGTGGCGCCGCCGCAGCTGAAGTCGATCAGCTGCACCAGTCGGCCCGCGGGCGGTTCCGCCGTGAGCCTGCGCTCGACAAGGTTCGGGTACGCGCCCGTCGTGCGGTCGCAGCCGTCACGGTCCGCGCTGCCGAGCGCCGGGCGGGGTTCGCCGACGAACACGCCGGCCGTGTACGAGTCGCCGAGTGCCACCCACTCCACAGGTTCCGGCGCCGCCGCAGCCCCGGCCGGAATCCCGGCCGCAAGCGACAGCGCGGCCAGCGCACCCAGGGCGATCGCCCGAACGGCAGCCCTGCCCCGCGAGGTCCTTGCCGCACATGCTTGCGGCGTTGACCTCGTCATCTTGATGTCGAACATGCACCTCTCCCAAGGAGGGAACCGAAAGATCAACTACGCAGGGCAGCCAATCAGTCACATTCGGCTACCTACTACTGGGTGGGTGCACATTCACTCCTCCGATGCCCGGAGTGGCCAAATAGCGGTCGACGAACGGCCAATTGTGAACCGTCACCCCCTCTCCGACCTGCACGAGACGCCCTACCAGCGGCCCAACCGTCGGTCGGAGTCATACAGGAAGCGGCCGAGGACCGGCGTGCAGCTGCCCGCTGACCCGGCCGCGATCCACCCCGGCAGCCCCCGCACCATCACCGACACCGGGAACGCCCTCGGCCTCGACGACCTGACCGTGGATCTGGGTGCCTCCCAAACCCATGAACATCCGACGGCGCTACTCGTGAATAAAGCCAAGCCGGTGACCTGCAGCATGTCCGGCCAGTGTGAGGTGACCTCGGTCAAGCCGCTGAACGGACGGTCGACTTCACGCGGTAGCGGTGCATGTCGCGCGACTCTTCGTCGAGTTCGACCGTGTGCCCACGAAGTCGACCTCTACCAGCCCGTGGTCCTGCCGCAGGAGGCCGCCACCGGGGACATCCCGTCGAACGGTAGCTGCACTGCTCCCGGGCCGGCGCTGTCGGCCCGGCGATGCGGCTGGTTTCAAAACCGGGTTTGAACCGGGGTGCGTCGTTGCGCGAGCCGGCGGGGTGGTTCCTCTACGGCGATTCGTCTGTGGTGGAGCCCTCCTTGGCGTCGGGTGGCTTGCGCCGCGAGCTCTGCCTTGCCGGATTGCTGGAGTAGGTGACTATAGTGCTAGGCAACTAGATAAATGGAGGAACTGGTGATTGAGTTCCACCTCAGCGGCCGGTCCGGTCTGTCCCCCTACCAGCAGCTGGTCCAGCAGGTGCGGCACGCCCTGCGCCTGGGCGTGCTGAAGGAGGGCGACAGGTTGCCGACCGTCAAGGACGTCGCCAAGCAGATGGCGGTCAACCCGAACACGGTGCTCAAGGCGTACCGCGAGCTGGAGCACGACGGCCTGGTGGCCGCCCGCCCAGGGGTCGGGACCTTTGTGACCCGGACGCTGGCCGACGGCACGCTCGCCGCCCACGGTCCGCTGCTCAAGGACCTGCAGCGCTGGCTGACCAAGGCCCGCCTGGCCGGGCTCGATGACGAAAGCATCGAGGCGCTGTTCCTGAACGCCTTTCGTAACACCGCCGGAGAGGACGTAGCGTGAGTGCGGTCTTGCGAGCCCGGGGACTGGGCAAGAGGTACAAGCAGCGGTGGGCGCTGCAGAACTGCGAACTGGATGTTCCACCCGGCCGGGTGGTCGGCCTGGTCGGCCCCAACGGAGCCGGCAAGTCGACCCTGTTGAAGCTGGCCTCCGGCATGCTGACCCCGACAGCCGGATCGATCGAGGTGTGCGGTGGCCGTCCGGCCTCTGACGTGGAACAGCTGGCCAAAGTCGGTTTCGTCGCCCAGGACACCCCCACCTACGCCGCGCTGAGCGTCGCCGACCACCTCGACTTCGGCAGGCGTCTCAACCCGAACTGGGACGACGCCCTGGCCCGGGACCGGATCCGTCGCCTCGGTCTGGACCCCAAGCAGCGGGCCGGCAAGCTGTCCGGCGGCCAGCGCGCGCAGCTCGCTCTCACCCTCGGCATCGGCAAGCGCCCGGAGCTGCTGATCCTGGACGAGCCGGTCGCGGCGCTGGACCCGCTCGCCCGGCGGGAGTTCATGCAGGACCTCATGGAGGCCGTCGCCGAGCACGAACTGAGCGTCGTGCTCTCCTCCCACCTGGTCTCCGACGTGGAGCGGACCTGCGACTACGTCATCGTGCTGGTCGACTCCCGCGTGCAGGTGGCCGGCGACATCGAAGACCTGGTCGCCTGCCACCACCGGCTCACCGGCCCGCGCCGGGACCCGGCAACCCTCCCCGCGGACCAGCACGTCATCACCGCGAGTCACACCGAACGGCAGACCACCCTCCTGGTGCGCGCCGACGCTCCGGTCAAGGATCCGTCCTGGACCGTCAGCCCGCTCGGCCTGGAAGACATCGTCCTGGCCTACATGACCCGGCCCGCCGACGCGGTCCGTGACACCCGACCCGCGCTGGAGGTCCTCCGATGATCTGGCTGACCTGGCGCCAGTTCCGTACCCAGGCCGGCGTGATGTTCGCCGCGATGGCCGTCTTCGCCGCCGCCCTCGCGGTCACAGGACCGCAGCTGGCCGACCTCTACAAGGCCGCCGGCAGCAGCCTGGTGGACCGGCTCTCCAGTTCGGACCAGGGGCTCTATTACGCGGGACTGCTGATCGTTCTCGCCGTGCCGGCCGTCATCGGGATGTTCTGGGGCGCGCCGCTGATCGCCCGTGAACTGGAGACCGGCACTCACCACCTCGCGTGGAGCCAGGGCGTCACCCGCACCCGCTGGCTGGCGACCAAGCTCGGCCTCGGCGCGGTGGCCGCCATGACCGTCGCCGGACTGGCCGCGCTCGCGGTGAGCTGGTGGAGCAGCCCCATCGACCGGTCCATCGACAACGGTGGCGCGACGGACACGTACTTCGCGAGGCTCGACCCCGTGGCCTTCGCCGCGCGGGGTGTCGTCCCCGTCGCCCACGCCGCCTTCGCCTTCGTCCTGGGCGTCGCCCTCGGCCTCGTCATCCGCCGCACCGTGCCCGCGATGGCGACCACGTTCGTCGCCTACATCGCGGTCCAGTTCACCGTGCCGATGTGGATCCGGTCCCATCTGGCCGCAGCGGACCGGACCATCGTGCCGATCGCCCCCGACGGCGCCCCCATCAGCATCCAGGACGGTGCCAAGCAGATCGTCGCCCATCCCGACGTGCCAGGGTCCTGGGTCACCTCCCAGCAGACGCTCGACGCCGCCGGTGAACCGACCTCCGTGCCGTCGTCCTTCGCCGAATGCCTGCACACTGCTTCGGGCCCGCCCACCCTGCCGCAAGTCGACGGCTGCATCGCCGACCTTCAGGCCCTGGGCTACCAGCAGCAGGTGACGTACCAGCCCGCCGGCAACTTCTGGGCCCTGCAGTGGGCCGAGACGGGGCTCTATCTCGGCCTCGCCCTCGCCCTCGCAGGGGGCTGCGTCTGGTGGATCCGCCGCCGGCTGACCTGACGGACGACGCGTCGCTTGCTCGCGTCGGCGTGAGTCCCGCCGCCTCACGCCGCGCCTTACGCTGCCTCGCGCAGCGAAGCGCCCGAACGGCCTCGGCCGGGCGTCTCCTGGCCTCAGAAACGGCTCAAGTCGCTTGTCTCTACAGGTCTCTTCACAGCATGGTGGACTTCGCCATCGACCAATGGCCTGAAACACCAGGGGGAGACGAACATGAAGATCAGACGGATCAGCCTGTCCGCATACGCCGTCGTCGCGCTGCTCACGGGGACGGTCGCCTGTACGGCCGGCGGCGGGGCGGCCGACAGTGGGGCGGCCAGCGGTGAGGCGGCCAGCGGTGAGGCGGCCAGCGGTGGGCCGGCCAAGAAAGCTCAGCTCGCCGTCGACACGGCATGCGAGAACGGCACGTACACGTGGTTCAACGTCGACAAGCGAGACGTGCTGACGGGTGTCGCCGAGAAGCAGAAGCTCGGCAAGGGGGGCGGCAAACTGACGAACAGGTTGTCGACGCTCCACACCCCACGTACCGCCGTCACGTTCGAGAAGGGCCCGCGGGTCGACGCGGAGGCCGCGCTCCGCTCGCTGGGCTCCCACATCGGGGAGAGGGACGAGATCGACAACGACGATTACGGCTTCGCCGATGTCCGCAGGCCCGCACCGCAGCCAGCGACCACCACCAGCGTCAGCGGCGCCGGGACCTTCGTGGACTTCGCCTTTGTCCGACAGGTCACCGCCGACTTCCGGTACACCTGCGGCAACGGCGAGCTGGCGACGGGCCGCGCGATCAGCTGGACCGGTGACGGCGCGGGCGTCGTGGAGTGCTCCACATCGGTCGAGAACGTGAAGGCGGGGGAACCGGTCTTGGAAGCGGCCCGTCTGTCCTGCGGGCCCAACAGCCCTGCGGCCAGGGCCAAGAAGGCCTGACGAGCTCGCGGTCGGTGGTCGCGACCGCGGACCCGACCTCGACTCACGGCCCCCGCCAGAGGTTGGCGAAGGCCGAGTTCTCGATGTTCCGCCTCTGGCGTACGGCCTCCAGCTCCATCACCGCGTCATGGACCGCGGCCACCACGGTCGTCACCGCCTCGTCGTCGAAGCCGGGCTCTTCGTCGGGGCGGCGGCCGCCGTCGATGCCCACGACCGAGGCGAGGGCCGCCAGGACGGGTTCCTTCTCCTCCCAGCGGTCCGTTGCCCGGCGGCGCCCGGGCGTATCCGCCGGTTCCACGCGTTCCGTGCCGAAGGACAGCCGGCCGCTTCGCTTCCGCGTCAGCTCGCCCTCGTCCTCCAGGGCCGCCTGGTACGTGGCCGAGAGGTCTCGGCCCCGGCGCCACAGCCAGTCCTCGACCTGTTCGTAGGGCGCCTGCCGGGACAGCCCCGCCGCAGCGTCGGCCAGGAGCCGGTCGTCCGGCGTCGCGGCTTCGCCCGGCACGATGCGGTCGCCGTCCACGGTGGCGGTCCCCGCGCCGACGAGATCGATCAGCTCGGCTCCCGCGAGTGCGAGCGACAGGTCGCCCTGTCCCACCGAGTCCTTCGACTCCGGGCTCATTCCGATGAGGAACAGATCTCTTGCCGTGGTCATGAACGGATCCCCTCGGAGACGTCGGCAAAGGTGGGGCGACTTCACGATCAGTATCGCCCCCGCCGTGCGGCCGAAGCCCGTCGCGGGAAGGGAATCGCCTTGCGTCGGGAGGCGACCCGCGTCACGTCCGTGATCCGGCAGGTGACGGGCTCGTCGACCCGCGTCAGGCTCCGGGCACGTTCGTCGGCGAGTTGGCCGGGGGCGCCTGCTCGGCGGTCGTGCTGGTCGCGGCCCTCGGCGGACGGCTTCGACCAGCACTTTCGCGGTGGGCCCGCCCTGGTCGGGTCAGGTGGCCGACTCCAGGGCGTCCAGGCGGATGTCGTACTCGGCCCGGGCGGTGGCGATCTCCTCCTGGTGGTCCTCCGTCCAGTCCACCAGGGCCCTGATCGTGGTGTGCAGGGTCGCTCCGAGCGGAGTGAGCTCGTACTCCACGCGCGGGGGGACGACCGGGTGCACCGTGCGTCGTACGAGGCCGTCCCGTTCCAGCTGGCGCAGCGTCACGGTCAGCATCCGCTGACTGATGCCTTCGATGCGGCGGCGCAGTTCGGAGAAACGCAGGGTCTGGCGCTCCAGGTGCGCGATGGCGAGCAGCGACCACTTGTCGGCGACGCGGTCGAGGATCTGCCTCACCTCGCATCCCTCGCGGGCATCCCACTGGCGGACGTCGTAGTCCTGCTCGGTACCCGTGCAGTGACTTGGTGACTTTAAAGTGCGTTCTTCCATGGTTCCCCACCGTGCCGCATGATGCCAGTGGTTACAAGTGGGAACCAGCACAGGCTTCTTCTTTGCAACTCCCCTCCCAGCCTGCCCCGTTCTCACGCGAACTTCAAGGGAACTCCAAGCACCTGCCGCAATAATGCGGCTGATTCCCTATCGCTATTCCTTCGCGTTCAAGGAGAAATTCTGTGTCCACACTGCAATCCCCCTCGAGCAGCGGCACCGACCGCATGAGCGGGCGCGCATGGGGCGTGCTGTTCGTGCTGTGTGGCGCGATCTTCCTCGAGGGCATCGACGTCGCCATGCTCAACGTCGCCCTGCCCTCGATCCGCGAGGACCTGGACATGTCGACCGGCATGCTCCAGTGGGTGATGAGCGCCTACGTGCTCGGTTACGGCGGGTTCATGCTGCTGGGCGGCCGTGCCGCCGACCTGTTCGGACGCCGCCAGATGTTCGTCTTCTGGCTCGTGGTCTTCCTGCTCTTCTCCGGCCTGGGCGGCTTCGCCACCGAGGGCTGGATGCTCATCGTCGCCCGCTTCGTGACCGGTGTCGCCGCCGCGTTCATGACCCCGGCGGGTCTGTCCATCATCACCACGAGCTTCGACGAGGGCCCGCAGCGCAACAAGGCCCTGCTCGTCTACTCCGGCACCGCCGCGGGCGGCTTCTCCATCGGCCTGGTCGTCGGTGGTCTGCTGGCCGCCGTCAACTGGCGCTGGGTCTTCTTCGCGCCGGTCATCCTCAGCGCCCTCATCCTCATCGCCGCCATCGCCCTCATCCCCAAGTCGGCGCGCCCCGACCGCACCGGCCAGGGCGTCGACCTGGCGGGTGCGATCACCGTCACCGGCGGCATCCTGCTCCTCGTCTTCGGCGTCGAGCGTGCCACGCACGCCTCCGCCGCCTGGACGATCGGCACGATCGCGGCGAGCCTGGTCCTCTTCGGTGCCTTCATCGCCGTCGAACGCAAGTCGTCCTCGCCGCTGGTGCGCCTGGGCATCTTCCGCAACGGTTCGCTGGTCCGCGCCAACCTGGCCGGCATGCTGTTCGCCGCGGGCTTCTTCGGCTTCCAGTTCATCGCGGTGCTCTACCTGCAGGAGCTGCGCGGCTGGTCGACCCTGCAGACCAGCTTCGCCCTCATCGTCATCGGTGTGGACGCGATCCTCTCGCCCACCCTCACCCCCAAGCTCGTGGCCAAGTTCGGCAACGCCCGGGTGATCTTCGGCGGTCTGCTCCTCGCCGCCCTGTCCTACGCCCTGTTCCTGCCGGTCGGCGCGGACTGGACGTACATGGCGATGTTCCCGAGCCTGATCATCCTGGGCCTGGCCTTCTCCCTGGCCTACGGGCCGCTCACGATCGTCGCCACCGACGGCATCGCCGAGGAGGAGCAGGGCGTCGCCGGCGGTCTGCTGTACACGTCCTTCCAGTTCGGCGCCGCTCTCGGTCTGTCCTCCGTCGCCGCCGTCAACATCGGGGCCACGGACGGCACCTCGCCGGCGGAGCTCCTCGACGGCTACCAGGCCGCCCTGGTCGTGCCGCTGGTCGCCGCCCTCGTCGCCGCCTTCATCAGCGCCTTCGGCCTGCGCAGCCGGGCCGGGGCGACCGACGCCGAGCCGGCGGCCACGGAGATCCCCGGCGCGGCCGAGCCCGTCGAGGCGTCGAGGTAGTTCCCGCCCCCACCCTCGGCAGCACCCCGCTCCATCCGCTCAACCCGCTCAAGCAGCATTGCCCTGGCCTCCATGCCCCGGTCGGCCAGGGCAATGCTTTTTTTCTTGCGCGGAACCATTCTGCGGTAACCGGCCGGTCGAGATGACGGCCGGTCCGGCTGTTTGATCGGGCTGTTTTCCGAGAGCGTCGAATTACCTGCACATGACCTTGCTTTCGAGAGAATACGAATGACCGTCGGCGCAAAGAAGAGCGCGCGTCGTAAAGTTGCTGCGGCAAATTCTGAGGAGACAGGATGACCACGACCGACAGTGCCGTCACCGCGGTGCTGGACGAGGTGACAGCCCTCGTCGACACGCTTCGCAAGAGCGGACCCGAGGGCGAGGAGCGTCGCTGGATCCCGGACGAGAACGTCGAGCTGCTCGACAAGGCCGGCGTGTACCGCCTGGCGGTCCCGCGTCGCTTCGGTGGTCTTGAGGCCCCGGTCGCCAACCAGGTCAGGATCCTGAGCGAGATAGCCCGTGCCGACACGGCCACCGGCTGGGTCTCGATGATCTGGGTGTCCAGCTCGTGGATCCCCAGCCTCTTCCCCGACAAGGCCCAGGAGGAGGTGTACGGCGCCGGCCGCGCGGTGCGCGTCTCCACGGGCTTCACCCCCACCGGCACGCTGACCCCGGCGGGCGACGGTTCGTACAGCCTCAGCGGCTCCTGGAAGTGGCTCTCCGGCGCCCGCGGTTCGAACTGGGCCGTGCTGTCCGCCCTGCTCGTCGGCCCCGACGGCACCCCGGCCCCCTTCGCCGCCCTCGTCCCCTTCAGCGAGCTGGCCATCGCCGACGACTGGCACGCCTCGTACGCCGCCGGCACGGGCAGCTCCACGGCCACCGCCGAGAACGTGACGGTCCCGGCCCACCGGGTGGTCAGCCTGATGGAGGTGCTCTCCGGCACCACCGGCGACCGCTCGAACACCGGGGCCACCGGGCGCAACTACGCCTTCATCCCCTTCTTCATGGCCCAGGGCGCCTCCGCCTACATCGGGATCGCCAAGGGTGCCTACGAGCTGTTCCTCGACCGCCTTCCGGGCCGCGGCATCACCTACACCTCCTGGACCGACCAGAGCGCCTCTCCGGTCACCCAGATCCAGGTCGCCATCGCCGCCAACAAGATCGCGGCCGCCGAGGCGCTCCAGGACAACTGGCTGCGCCGGCTCCAGGAGCACGCCGACGCCGGTACGAGCCAGTCCGTGGAGGAGCGGGCCACCGCCCGTGGCACCGCTGCCTTCGCCATCCAGCTCGCGAAGGAGGCCGTCGACGAGCTGTTCGAGGCCAGCGGCGCCTCGGTGATCATGCGCGACGTGGCGTTCCAGCGCTTCCACCGGGACATGCGGGGCCTGGCCCTGCACGCGCTGTTCGCCTTCAACCCCAACCAGGAAGTGCACGGACGGGCCATCCTCGGGCTCGCCCCCGACACCCCGTTCCTGTGATCCGCCGTTCCGGATGACCGGAACGCTCCGGCCACCGGGCCGCCCGCACGCGCGGGCGGCCCGGTCTCGTACATCCCTCTTTGGTCGTTTACATCTCCCTGTGCAGGAAGGCTCATTGCCATGACCGACACCACCGTCCTCGTCCTCGGCGGTACGGGAAAGACCGGCCGCCGCGTCGTGAACCGGCTGAAGGAGCGCGGGGCCACCGTCCGCGCGGCCAGCCGCTCCGGGGACGTCCGCTTCGACTGGGACGACACGAGCACCTGGGAGCCCGCGCTCGCCGGCGTCGACGTCGCCTACCTGGTGGACGCGCAGGACAAGCCCGGCGCCTGGGACGCCGAGGCCGCGCTGCGCGAGCTGTCCGGCCTCGCCGTCGCCGGCGGGGTCCGCCGGCTGGTGCTGCTCCAGGCCCGGGTGACCGAGCCGGTCGGCGGCAAGTCGCTGATAGCCGGCGAGCGCGCCGTCCAGGAGTCCGGTGCCGAGTGGACCGTGCTGCGGCCCAACTGGTTCTTCCAGAACTTCGACGAGGGGGTCCTGCTCGACGGCGTCCTCGCCGGTGAACTGTCCCTCCCCGCCGGGTCGGGCCGCGAACCGTTCGTCGACACCGAGGACGTCGCCGCCGTCGCGGTCGAGGCCCTGCTGGAGGACGGCCACGCCGGACAGACCTACGAACTGAGCGGCGCCCGGGCCCTCACCCTGGACGAGGCCGTCAAGGAGATCGCCCAGGCCACCGGCCGGGACATCCGCTACGTCCCCGTCGAGCACCAGGCCTACGTGGACGAGCTCGTGAGCTACGACGTACCCGCCGACTACGCGCTCTTCGTCGCCGATCTCGTCGCCCAGATCCGCGACAACAAGAACGCCACCCCCACCGACACCGTCCGGCGTGTGCTGGGCCGTGAACCCCGGGACTTCTCCGACTTCGTGAAGGACGCCGCCGCGCGGGGCGTCTGGAACGTCTGAGTCCTACCGGGCTGAAAAACGTCCCAGTCCGACCGGGGTTGGGAACGTCCGAGTCCGACCGGACTTTCAGCACCTGACGTACCGGGGCCCCGCCGGAACACCGGCGGGGCCCCTTCCCGGTGCTCCCTCCCTCACACCGCGATCCTCCGTCCGCGCGTCGGCGACTGCGGACGGCCCGCCGACGGCTCCTGCGGCCGGTCCGTCCTCGGCGGCAGCAGCGTCAGGGTCGACGCCCGGTGCTTTCCGCCGCCCCAGCCGGGGCGGCGTTCGAGCAGCTCGGGCCGGGCCGTGGCGACGGTGAGCAGCGGGGCCGTACCGGCGCCGTCGGACAGGGACTCGAGCCGGTCCAGTACGGCGTCCGCCGCCTGGTGGGCGTCGTCGACGACGACCACGACCGGTTCGATCGCGGCGGCCGCCGTCAGGAGCTCCGCCCATACGTTCAGGACCTCGCCCCGGTCGGCCGGGTCCACCGGAGAGCCGCCCGGGGGCAGGAGCGGCAGGAGACGCTGGTACATCCGGGCGCGACGGGCCTTGGCCATGGGCAGACGCCACACGGCCGCGGCGAGTTTGGCCCGGGAGACCTCGACCGCGTCCTCCGCCAGGACGCCGCAATAGCGGGCCAGGATCACTCCGGCGACGGCCAGCGGCTCGCCGCGGCCGGTGGCCCGGGCGGTCAGTACGCGCACGGGCGCCGGGGACTGTACGGCGATGCTGCGCTCGAACTCCGCCAGCAGATGCGACTTGCCGACACCCGGTGCGCCGAGGACGGTCACCAGGTGGGGGACCGAGCTGTGCCGGGCCCAGTCCAGCAGACCGTTGAGCACCCCCAGTTCGTGTTCGCGGTCGGTACGGAAGGCGGCTTCGTCGCCGAGGAGTCCCAGGACCTGCCACGCGTCGGAGGAGTCGTCGGCCGACTTCGCCGCGACGGAGGCCGCGGTCGCGAGGCGCGCCGCGCCGCTCATCCACACCTCGCCGTCCGGTACCCGGCCCAGCATCGCCCGGCCGTCGTCCAGCAGCGTTCCCACGGCCGAGGGGCGGCCGGCTTCGGCGCCGGGACTGAGCCGGACCAGGGCCCTGCCGGTGGTCACCGCCGCCCTGAGGGCCGTCTGCATGTCGACCGAGAACCTCTCGCGCAGAGCCAGGGCGGCCCGGACGGCCCGCTCGGGATCGTCGTCCCCGGGTCCGTCGACTCCGAACAGGGCCAGCGTGAGCGATCCGATCGCGGCGACCACGGTGCCGCCGAACCGGGTGATGACGTCCTCGACGGTGAGCAGGGCCGTCTCGATGTCCCCGGGGGACACCTCGTCGAGACTGCCCAGCCTGAGCCCTACGAGCAGCGCGCTCACCGGGATCCGCTCGGTGACGGCCGTGTTGCCCTGACGTGGAACCACGAGGGGGGCGGCGCCGGGCTGTTCGGCGGGGGGTTGTTGTGTGAGGAGCGAGGGGACCGGGGTGAGCGGTGTGGCCCCCGGGGTGGTGCCCGGGGTTCCCGGGCTGGTGGCCCCGCGCGGAGTGACGGTTGCGCCCGGGGGAGTGGTGGCCTCGCGCAGGGGAGTGGTGGCCTCGGCGGCCAGCGCGGGGTCGTGGGTCAGGATCGCGTGCTGGAGCGTACGGAGACCGTGGCCGGGTTCCAGGCCGAGGTTCTCCACCAGGGAGGACCGCACCCGCTCGTAGACGTTCAGGGCGTCGGCCTGTCGTCCGCAGCGGTACAGCGCGAGCATCAGCTGCCCGCGGGCCCGTTCTCGCCAGGGTTCCGCCTCGGCCATCATCGTCAGCTCGCCGAGTATCGAATGGTGGCGCCCGCACTCCAGTTCGGCTTCGAAGAGGTCCTCAAGGACGTCGAGCCGGTCCCGGCGGGCGGCGTCGAGCTCCGGCCAGGCGATGCCCGACTCGGCGAGGTCGGCGAGGAGCGGGCCTCCCCACAGGTCCAGCCCTTTTCGCAGCAGCCGCGAGGCCTCCTCCGGTGAACCGGCGGCGAGTTCGGCCCTGCCTGCGGTCACCCAGCGGCGGAAGGCCATCAGGTCCACGTCGTCGGGGTCGACACGCAACATGTATCCGGGCGCTTTGGTCACGAGTTCCGGGGCACCGTGGGCCCCGGGGCCGGCGTTTTCGGCCAGGATCGTCCGCAGTCCCCATATCGCGTTGTGCAGAATCTTCCGGGCGGTGGCCGGAACGTCCTCCGATTCCCAGAGGGCTTCCACGAGCTCGCTCGTGGCCACCACGCGGTTGGCATTCAGCAGGAGATAGCCGAGTGTCGCGCGCTGTTTCGTCCCACCCAGGGCAACGGGTCCGTCCCCCGATATCGCTTCCAACGGCCCTAGCAATCTGAACCTCATTGCCCCCCGCTCCAAGGTTTGACGTGCATTCGGAAATACCCGCGGGCCGAATCAGGTTGGCAATCCTTGACGCGCCGGAAGGCCTGTGGTGCACTTCCCGCAGATTTCCCCCCACTGTCCCACCAGCTCCTTGAAAGAGTCTTGAGCAGTGCGTGACGGGAATATTTTTTGCCCGGGGGGACAGGCCAGGAAAAGAGAAGGTGAAACTCATGGTCGACAACGAAGCCGAAGCGGAAGTAACAATTCTGGGTCTTGGCCTGATGGGGCGGGCGATCGCCGCCGCGCTCCTGCGGGCCGGCCGTTCCACCACGGTGTGGAACCGGACCCCCGGAAGGGACGGGGACCTGATCACCCAGGGCGCCCGGGTCGCGCCCTCCGCGGCCGCGGCCTTATCGGCGACCGACGGCCTCGTGATCGTATGCCTCAAGGACCACGAGGCGGTCCGGTCCGTCCTCGACCCCCTGGGGGAGGCCCTGAGCGGGCGCACCGTCGTCAACCTGACGTCCAGCACCTCCGACCAGGCCCGCGAGCTCGCCGCCTGGGTCGGCGACCGGGGAGCCGCCTACCTCGACGGGGCGATCATGGCCGTCCCGGAGACCATGGGAGGACCCGAGGCGGTCCTGCTCCACAGCGGGGACGAGCAGGTCTTCGACACGCACCTGCCGGTCCTGCGTGACCTGGGCACCTGCCTGCACCTCGGTACGGATCCCGGTCTTGCCGCCCTTCACGACGTGGCCCTGCTCAACATCATGTGGGGCGTGCTGAACAGCTTCCTGCACGGGGCGGCGCTCGTGGGCACGGCGAAGGTCCCGGCCGCCGAGTTCGCCGTCCTGGCCAACCAGTGGATCTCCTCGGTCACCGAGTTCGTCTCCGCCTACGCCGAACAGATCGACGCCGACGCGCCCGTGGCCCGGGACGCCACCCTCGACACCCACGCCGCCGCCATGGACCACCTGGTGCAGGAGAGCGAGGCGGCCGGGGTGGACGTCTCGCTGCCTCGGTTCTTCCGTGGCCTGGTCGCCGAGACGGTCGCGAAGGGCCGGGGCGGCGACAGCTACGCGGCCGTCGTCGACCGCTTCCGCCCACGTCCCTGACGGTACCCGCGGGAGAAGTCAGTGACTTCAAAGTGCCTTCTTCCGCGACAGGTGGCAGTGCTGCATTCTGATACCGGAAGAGTCTTCCGGACCCTTGCCATCGACAATCGGACGCCGAGAGGAATCGATATGGCTACCACCGTGGAATCCTTCTCGGAAATCGAAGACAAATTCAATTCCTACATCCAGGACATCGTCTACTGCACCATGATCACAGTGGACAAGAAATCGCGCCCCCGGGCGCGTGTCCTGCTGCCCATCTGGGAAGTGGTCGACGGAAAGCCGGTCGGCTGGCTCGCCGCCTACAAGACGCCCGTCAAGGTGGCGCATCTGGCCAACAACCCGCACACCACCTACTCGTACTGGAACCCCCGCCAGAACGCGGTGTTCATCGACAGCGTCTCCACATGGGCCGAGGACCAGGAGACCCGGCAGTACGCGTGGGACCTCTACCGCAAGGGAAGCCCCGCGGGCGTCGGGTACAACCCGCTCAACTTCTGGCGCGGCGGACCTGAGGACCCCAAGTACCACGTCCTGCGCATCGACCCGTGGAGGGTGCAGGTGCTGCGCGGCTCGGACCTCAGCAGCCGCATCTGGACGGACGAGAGCCGGCGCTGAACTCCCGGCGCGGGCAGATGATTCGGCCTCTGCCCGCGCCGGGCCCGTACCCCCGGTCGGGGGGCGCGAGGTCGTCGGGGTCACCAGGGCATGCGGTCGGCACGACCATGAGGTCGTGAGGTCGCCCGGTCATGAAAAGATTCAAGATTCCCAGATATCGGTAACCGGGCGCTCATCAATTGATAGTCCCGGTAATGACCGAGGTGTGAGCGAATTCCGGAAGCAGTTGAATGCGCCGGCAGTACAGTCGGCAGAACCGGATGAATTCGCGGCAGAGGAGGCAGGATGGCCACGGTCGACATCGACGCCGGCACCGTACTGAAAGCGGTTCGGGAGAGCGTGCAGACCCTCCGTGAGAACGGACGCGCGACCGAGGAACGCGGCTGGCTCACGCAGGAGAACATCGAGCTGCTGGACCAGGCCGGGGTCTTCCGGTCCGCGGTCCCGCAGCGGTTCGGCGGGCTGGACCTGCCGCTCGCCGACCAGTTCGCGCTCGTCTCCGAGATCGCCCGCGGCTGTGGCTCGACGGGTTGGGTGTCCAACGCCTGGATATCCAGCGCCTGGATCATCTCCCAGTACCCCGACCAGGCCCAGGAGGAGATCTACGCCACCAGCGGCGGTTCTCTGAAGGTCTCCGGTGGCTTCACCCCGACCGGCCGGGCGACCCGCACCGACGACGGCTTCGTCCTGAACGGGAGCTGGCGCTTCAACACCGGCATCCGCGGTGCCGACTGGAACATCCTCGCGGCCCTCGTCGAGCGCACGGACGACGTGCACGAGGAGGTCTACGCGGTGGTGCGCGCCGACGACATGACGATCGCCGACGACTGGGACGTCTCCTCCGCCGCGGGCACCGGCAGCTGCACCTCGTCCGTCAAGGACCTCTTCGTCCCGGCGCACCGGGTTGTGGACGGCTTCGAGGTGCTGGAGGGTGAGGTGGCCGACCGGGCGCACGCCGAGGGGAGCGGCCGGGAGTACGGCCTCACCGCGTACGTGATGGCGCTGTCGGCGGCGGCCTACGTCGGGATGGCCCGGGCGGGCCTCGAACTGTTCCTGGACCGGCTGCCGGGCAAGGGCATCGCCTACTCGCACTGGGAGGAGCAGCGGGCGCACCCGTACATCCAGTTCCAGGTCGCGGCCGCCGCCAACAAGATCTCGGCCGCCCAGGCGTTGGCCGACAGCTATGTCCAGCGCATGCAGGCCGTCGCCGACGCGGGTGAGCGGATGTCGATGAACGACCGGGTGGAGCTCCGCAGCCAGATCACCTACTCGGTCCTGCTCGCGAAGGAGGCCGTCGACACGCTGCACTCGGTCAGCGGGGCTTCGGTCATCCAGCGCTCGCAGCCGTTCCAGCGTGTCCACCGGGACATCCAGGGGCTCGCGCTGCACGGCCTGATGGCGCCTCTGGGTGGCTTCGAGGCGTACGGCAGGGTCCTGGTCGGGCTCGACCCGGACACCGAGTTCTTCTAGACCGCCGGCTGTTCCCGAGGGCCGCGTACGGCGAATCCCCCCGCCGTACGCGGCCCTCGTCCGTGCCCACGTCCGTGCCCACGTCCGTGCCCACGGCGGCCCAGGGCAGTGGTGCTCACGGCGAGAGCCGGGCGAGCGCGGGGAGAGAGCGGAGCCTGGAGAGAGCAGCGACCGAGAGGGCGCAGCGACTCAGCAGCTACTGAGAGAACAGCGACTGAAGATTTTTGAGTCGCTGTCAGTCGCTGTTGAAGAAGTCCAGGTCAGAGGGGTCAAAACCTTCAAAACAGCGACTGAAGCGACTCAAGACTCGTATCTATGACACGCACACGCGCACGCGAATGTCTTCATAAAGTCCGAAGTTGAGTCGCTACGGTCGCTAACAGGAGGGGTGAACCCATCCTGACCTGGGCTTATGTGGCAGCGACTGAACAGCTACCGAAGCCCTCCAGAGTCGCTGAATCGCTGATTTCTTCAGTCGCTGAGGCGCTCCGGACGTGCTGGTGCCCAGCGACCGAGGCAGTTCGGTCGCTGGGCACGTGGTTCTCAGTCGCTGACAGCGACTCAAGGGTGGCTCTGAGCGACTCGGCCCAGCGACTCAGGCCTCGGGCAGCGTGATGCCCAGCTCCCGCATCGCCGCGGACTCGGGACCGCCCTCGGAGCGCTGGGTCTTGTACCCCTTGATCCGGGGGGCCACGGTGCGGGGGTCGATGGCCTCGGAGGGTGCGCCGGACGCGTAGAGCCCCGTGGGCTGCCCGTCGCGGTCGTGGGGGAGCAGCCAGAAGACCCGGCGCACGAAGGTCCCGGAGGCGCGCGAGGAGCGGGCGTCCGGGCCGAGGATCGCGTAGCCGACCATGCGGCCGGCCCGGTGGTAGGCGGGTTTGCCCCGGCGGGTCGGGAGCCGGTCCAGGGTCTGTCGCACGTAGTCGAGCGGAGCGATGTCCTCCAGCCACACGAGTTCTGTCTCGGAGCTGAGCTGCTCGGGTTCGATGAGCGCGCTCATACCGTCTCGCCCCCTTCGGTGTTGAGTCCGATGCCCGGGTAGAACTTCCGCTGATTCGACAAGATCATCTGCTTGGGGGTGCTGATACCGATGGTTTCACGGACACGGGCGGCGAAGGACCTGGAGGAGACAGGATTGGCTCCTTCCATCTGGCACCAGCCCGTATAGCTGTTGTACAGCTGCCTCTGCTCGGCGCGCATCGCGGGGTGCAGTGTGCAGCACTCGCCGAGGAAGCGGCCCGTGTGGTCCTCGGTCTCGGCGTAGGCGGTCGTGGCGGTACGGACCTGGTCGGGCCCCGTCAGATCGCGGGGACCGTCGAGGTAGCGGCCGGCGCCGGAGATCAGCCAGTGCAGGATGCCCGGCCCCTCCTCGGTGACCAGGACGTCCGCGAGGTTGTCGATCTGACGGTCCGTGGCGACGACCCGCTCGAACGGGATCAGCGTCATACGCCGCCAGAAGGCGTATCCGCCGGTCCCGACCTCGGGGCGGTGGTTGCCCAGCAGCCAGAGCTTGTGGGTCGGCGTGAAGCTGAAGAAGTCCTGCCGCATCCGGCGGGCCTTGATCCGGTCGCCGCCGGTGAGCAGCTTCACCCGGGCCTCGTCGAACCGGTCCCCGGGCTTGAGTTCGGAGCACACGATGATGCGGCGGCCGTGGAGCTCCGCCAGGTCCGTGGGGTGCCCCTCGAAGGGGCGGGCCATCAGGAACCCGGGGGGAGCGGCGTCGGCGTAGTCCCCGAGGAGTTTGACCATCACGTCGAGCAGGACGCTCTTGCCGTTCTTTCCCTGCCCGTACAGGAACGGCATGATCTGGGCGCCGACGTCGCCGGTGATCGAGTAGCCGAGGAGTTCGTGCAGGAAGTCGATCAGCTTCTGACCGTCCTCGTCGTCGCCGAACGTGTCGGTGAGGAACCGGTTCCACCGCGGCGTGGACATCGCACGCGGGGAGACGCTCGTCGCCCGGGAGTGGAAGTGCTTGTCCGGATCCGGCGCGGAGAGCTGCCCGGTGGCGAGGTCCACCACCCCGTTCGGGGTGCACAGGGCGTACGGGTCGGCGTCGAGGAGCGCGGCGTTGAGCACCATGCCGGGTGCGGCCTTCGCCTGGAGCAGCATCGCCTTCATGCCGGAGGTGGACAGGGCCCGGCGCTTGTGGCGGCGCAGGTCCGTCGTGGTGTACCGGCTGATGGGGTCGCTCTCGGCGAGGGACTCGGCCATCTCTCCGGCGGCCCACACGACGGTGTCGTCCTCGTCCAGGGCCCAGCGGTATCCCGACCAGCGGTACCAGCCGATACCGGGAACGTGCCGGAAGTCCCGTCCGTACAGGGCGACGAACAGCTTCGCGTTGCCACGGTCGCTGAGACTGTCGGGGAGCAGGCCGTGCTCGGTCGCGTGGGACGGCACGGTGGCGGGCGGCGCCTGGGACGGTACGGCGCGCGGAGTCGAGAGCAGGATCTGTCGGGCCACTTCTGCCGGGTCGAACAGTCCGTCGTGGGGCTCGGGTACGCGGGTCAAGAGAAGTCTCCCGGCATGAGGGGACGCTGTCGGCCGGCGCTCATCCCGCTGCGGATGATCTGCAGGGCCCGCCGTTCCTGCGTGGGGCGGGCGTGGAGCGCGGCGGCCAGCAGCGCGGACTCGGCGTCGGAGTCGGTCAGATGACCGGCGCTCACCAGCCCGCCCGCGGTGTAGGCGGCTCGGTTGAGTTTGTCGCTGAAGGCAGCCCCCTCGGGGACGGAGGCGCAGGCGGACACCGCGGCCAGGACCGTGGCCAGGGTGCGTCCGACGACGGCCCGGCCACCGCCCGCGGCGATGACGGCGGCGCGGGCGCGCTGCGGGACGGGCGAGCCGGAACGCTGGGGCGGCAGCGCGGGCAGGTGACCCGTCCGGGCCAGCTCCAGGGCCAGCCAGGCGGGCAGCGGTGCGGGATGGCGGGCGCTGCCGACCGCCGTGTAGGTGCCGGCGTCGGTGACGGTGCCGGGGGCGATGATGTAGCCGCCGTTGGCGCGTACGTCGACCTGCCAGGCCAGTGCGCGGGAGGGGCTCGATCCGGCCGAGCACTGCCAGGCCTGCCCGGGCTCCGCCGCGTACCAGATGTGCATGCCACCGGAGGGCGTGCGGACGCGCAGGGTGGTGGAGTCCTCGGCCGGATCGGGCTGGCCCCGCAGTGCGGCGAGCAGGGCGAGGCTGTGGAACCCGTGGCGCAGCCCGTTCAGCGAGACGGCCGGAGGGATGGGGATTCCGGGCAACAGCCGTTCCCGCTGCGGGGGCATGGCGTCGTGGGCGTCCACGTCGATGACGACGAGACCGGCGCTGCCGCAGGCCACACCCACGCCGAAGCCGGGCTGCTGCCCCCACCAGGTGCGGATCCTGGCGACGTCGGTCGTGGCCGCGTGGAAGCCGTGGCACCAGCGCCCGGACGGGATGCAGGGACAGTCCTGAGGCTTGTGCGTACGGACCTGACACTCCCGGCAGTTCGCGCTGGGCGTCTTGCGACGGGGCGCGAGAGGATGCACGGGCCACCCCTGCTGGGAGCACCACAGGGCGATCTCCAGAGGAGTCCCCGGGCGGCTGCCGACGCGGTCGGTCTCGCTGCGACATGTTGAGTCGCTGGGTGATTTCCCCAGGTCAGGGAGCATGAGGCGTTCCTCTCAGCGACCGAAGCGACTCAAAGTCGGAATATGCTCCGAGTAGGTTAGCGGAGGCTCGGACGAAATCCTGTGAGCCCCTGTGAACAACGGTCGCGAGGGCCGGGTGAACACGGTGGGGGAAGACCGGGTTCACCCGGCAGCCTCGTCAGTCCCGACAGCACCGGCGGGCGTTCCCGCACGAACGGCGGCCGGAGGGCGGGACGTCAGTGGGGCCTGCGGGCGGCGGACAGGACGTCGGCGGTCGTGCGGACAGCGGCGTCGGCGGTCACGGGGCCGTCGCCTTTCCCAGCGGCGAGAGGTCGGGACGCTTCGGTCCCATTCCGTCGCCGGCCGACTGGCCCCGGAGTTGACGCGCCATCCAGGGAAGGAAGTGCGCACGGAACCACCGCAGGTCCTGGAGCTGTTCGGCCGGCCACGGTCGACGCTCCGCCGCCCAGGCGGAGGCGGGCTCCTGCTGCCGTGGAAGACCGAGGACGTCGGCGGCCCGCCGGGCGACCTGCTCGTGCCCTTCGGACGACAGGTGCAGCCGGTCCTCGCTCCAGGCGCGCGGATGCTGGATCGCCCGCAGTGACCACAGGTCGACCACCGCGCAGCCGTGCCGGTCGGCGATGGCGCGGATGTGGGCCGTGTAGACGGCGATCTTCCCGCGCAGCCTGCGCAGGACCGGCGTGTCGCGGGGGTCGAAGCCCGTGAAGACCAGGACCGTACCGGCCGCGCCGGTGAGCTCGGTGATCGCGGCCTCGAAGCGGGCGGCGATGTCGTCGGGGGAGCTGCCGGGATGCAGGATGTCGTTGCCGCCCGCGCACAGACTCACCAGGTCCGGTGCGAACTCCCGCACCCTCGGCACCTGCTCCTCGACTATCTCGTCGAGCAACCGGCCCCGGACGGCGAGGTTGGCGTAGCGGAACTCCGGGGTGGGGGAGTGCCGGGCCAGTCGGGTGGCGAGCCGGTCGGCCCAGCCGACCACCTCGCCCCCGGGAGTCTCGTCGCCGACCCCTTCGGTGAAACTGTCGCCGAGTGCCGCGTACGAGCTGATGCCGAGGGCCGCCGGGTGGGGGCCGAGGCCGGGCGGCGTGGTGGACGGGCCGATGGCGGACGGCGTGGACGGCGTGGACGGGCCGATGCCGGGCGTCGTCGTGTGCGGGCCGATGCCGGGGGCCGCCGCCTCGTACGGACCGGGGCCGTATCGGATGGACGGGGGACGGGTCACTTCCGGCATGTCCTGTCCCCTGCCTTTCGGTTCCGTCCGGTGCGTCTTGAGCACCGGGAGCAGTCGCGGTGAGGCGGCACGGGGCAGGGGCAGTCAGGGCATGAAGGACCTGCCCCCGCGCCGTCTCGTGGCCATAGCTTGAACCGGCGCCCGGCTTCGGGCCAAAGGAGAAACGGCGAGAGTGTCAGTTTTCCGCGCGGTCGGTCTGTTTTCGCGTGGGCCGTTGCACCAGGCCGGACGCGGTGTCAGACCTGGTGCCGCGTCTGCCGGGCAGGGTTTTCGTCCGGTCAGGGGCGCAGGACGACCTTGCCCGTCGTACGGCGCTCCAGCAGGTCGGTGTGGGCCGTACCGGCCTCGGCGAGCGGGTACTCGATGCCGGTCACCGGACGCAGCCTGCCCTGGAGCGTGAGCGCGATGAGCTGCTCCAACGGCTCGCGCAGGCCTCCCGGTCGGGCCAGGGTGGGCCGCAGCCAGAAGCCGACGACGGCGGCGTTGAGCCGGCTGAGCTTCGCCGGGTCGAGCGCGGCGAACGCGGTACGGGAGGCGTTGCCGTACGTCACGAGCCGGCCGAAGTCGGCGAGCGAGCCGAGTGCGTGGTCGAACAGGTCGCCGCCGGCCGCGTCCAGGATCACGTCCGCACGCAGCGCCAGCGGATACCGGGCGACCTCGTCGGCGCCCAGCTCCAGGGCGAGCTTCTCCTTCTCCGCCGTGGACGCCTGCGCCAGGACGCGGCCCGCCCCGAACTCCCGGGCCAGCTGGACCGCGAGGCTGCCCACCCCACCCGCGGCGGAGTGCACGACGACGCTCTCGCCGTTCTGGAGCCGGGCCGCGGAGCGCAGCAGGTGCCAGGCGGTGAGCCCCTGCGTCAGCAGGGCGAGGGCCCGGGGGGCGTCCAGCTCCTCGGGGACCTCGACCAGAGCGGACTCCCGGGCGACCACGCGTTCCGCGTATCCGTGGGTGACCTTGGCCAGGACCCGGCGGCCGTCCTCCGTACGGCCGACGACCTCGCCGCCGGGGATGTGGGGAAGCAGGTCGGGGGAGAGATAGGACCCGTCCACCTGCAACGTGTCGGCGAAGTTGACGCCGGCCGCCTCCACGGTGAGCAGGGTCTCGCCGGGCCCGGGGACCGGGACGGGCACGTCGATGGGCGTGAGCACTTCGGGACCGCCGAAACGGTCGAACCGTATCGCGAGCATGATCAGGACGTTACCCGGCGGCCCTGAGCCGTGGGTGCCGTTCCGCCCTGCCCCTTGGGGAGTTGCTTCGTCCGGGCCCGGTGGGGGTTGCTTCGTCCGGGCCCCGTGGAGAGTTGCTCCGTCCGGACCCCGTGGGGCGCTTCGTCCGGATCCGTGGGGCGGTGGGGCGCGTGACTCCGCCTCCGTACCGCCACTGGCTCAACGGCCTCGCGGTGCCCTGGATGTTCTGTCCCGGGAGGTCGTGGACGGGTAAGCCAGGTCTCGGCTGAGGGATCTTGAAGGGGTGTGACCCAGATACGCCAGAAACCCGCCAGAACTTGATCTTGGGCCTGCTGGGTGCCTGACGCTGTCGGGGATCTTGGCGATGGCGGTCGGCCATGCCCTCGACATCTCAGTCTCCAAGATCCCCGACCTCGTCACCCGCGATCAGCTCTGCGTCTCCTCGCGGCGTCCAATAGCGGCCGCATCGGGTACGACGAGCAGCTTGCCGGTGGTACGCCGAGCCTCCAGATCGCTGTGGGCCTGGGCGGCCTCGGACAATGCGTATCGGCCCGTTACGGTGACCTCGAGCGCCTTGGAGCGCACCCACTCGAACACATCGGCGGCCCGTCGGAGCAGTTCGGACCGATCGGCGATGAAGTCCCCGAGGCTGGGCCGGATCAGGGTCAGCGAACCGCCGTGGGCGAGCCGAATCGGATCGAACGGCGGCACGGCACCGCTTGCCGCGCCGAAGAGCACGAGATGGCCGCGGGTTCGCAGGCTGGCGAGGCTCGCATCGAAGGTGTGCGCGCCGACGCCGTCGAAGACAACCGGCAGTCCCTGACCGCCGTTGAGCCGCCTCACCTCGGCCGCGAGATCGTCGACTGCGGAGGAAAGGATCACCTCAGCGGCCCCGGCACGCTTCGCCAGCTCGGCCTTCGCCGTGGTCGACGTCGTGCCGATCACCCTGCCGCCGAGATGGGTGATGAGCTGGGTCAAAAGCAGCCCCATGCCGCCGGCAGCCGCATGCACGAGCACCGTGTCGCCTCCCTGAACCGGGTAGGCATCCTTGATGAGATAGTGCGCGGTCATGCCTTGCAGGAGCACGGCGGCGGCGGTCTCGAAGCCGATGTCGTCGGGCAGCGGCACCAGCCGGGAGGAGTCCACGACGGCCCGCTCGGCATACGTGCCGGGAATCTCCACCCAGCCGACCCGGTCCCCGACCGCGACGTCGGCGACGCCGGGTCCGACTTCGACGACCGTGCCGGCGCCCTCAGAGCCCGGGGTGAAGGGCAGCGGGTGGCTGTACCGGCCTTCGCGGTAGTAGACGTCGAGGAAGTTGACCCCGGATGCGGCGACCTCCACGACCGCCTCGCCCGGACCCGGCCGCGGCTGGTCCACCTCGGCCTCCTGCAGCACCTCGGGACCGCCCACTTCGTACACCTGAATCGCTCGCATGACCCTCCAATAACGGCTAGTCCCCCACTAACCCCGTTGACGGCGATCCGATTCCCGGCAAGGAACGCTGGCTACGGCTACCTGCACACCGCCGTCGACGACCACTCCCGCCTCGCCTACAGCGAGATCCACGCGGACGAGAAGAAGGAGACCGCCACCGCCTTCTGGCAACGGGCCCACGCCTTCTTCACCGGCGCTGGGATCACCGTCGAACGGGTTCTGACCGACAACGGCTCCTGCTACCGCTCACGCGACTGGCGCGACAGCCTGGCGGCGGCCGGGATCACCCACAAACGAACCCGGCCCTACCGGCCCCAGACCACACGCAAGCCGCGTCCCCAACCTGACGAGGCAATACACCTAGACAGCACGTTCCGGAACGCGGTCCCTGGATTCCGGGTGATCTTGATCATCGGCCGTGGCGGCGGCACGCAGCGCCGCCTCGACCCGACGGTTGCTGGTCATGGTGGCGGTGACGGCGGTCATGGTGAGGAGGAGGCCGGCGGCGGTGTAGAGCGGGGTGCGGACGTCGTACGTGGTGGCCAGCCAGCCGCCCAGGAAGGCGCCGAACGGGGCGGCGCACATGGCGAGCATGCGGGAGGTGGAGGCGACCCGGCCCATCAGGTGGGCGGGGACGATCGACTGCCGGAGGGAGGGGGCGAGCACCATCGTGGCGCCCATGCCCGCTCCGCAGACGGCGAGTGCGAGGCCGGCGACGTACGGGTTCGGGGCGGCGGCAAGGCCCAGGATGGCGAGTCCCTCGACTGCTGCCGTGCAGGTCAGCGCGGTGCCGGTGCCGAGTCGCCGACCGAGGAAGGAGGCGATGCCCGCGCCGAGCAGACCGCCGGTGGCCTCCGCCGTGAGGAGCAGGCCGAAGCCGAAGGTGCCGATGCCCAGACGATCGCGAGCGAAGAGGGCGAGCACGGTCTCCACGGCGAGGAAGGCGACGTTCCCGACCGCCGGACGCAGCGCGAGCCCGAGCAGCAACCGATCCCGGAACACGTACGAGGCGCCGGCGCGTGCCTGCCGCAGCAGTGACTCACGGGCCTGCGGTACGGGCCGGGGTGCGGCGGGCAGCGAGCGTACGAGCAGTGCGGAGACCGCGAACGAGACAGCGTCGGCGAGCAGCGGAACCGCCCGCCCGAGCGCGAGCAGGGCACTGCCCGCGGGCGGCCCGGCGAAGCCCGACGCGGCGGTCTGGGTGCCGCGCAGGCGGGAGTTGGCGCGCTCCAGGAGCGCGGGGTCGCGGCCGAGCAGATCCGGCAGATAGGCCGTGGCGGCCGTGTCGAAGAAGAGTCCGCCGAGGCCGAGGAGGAAGGCGACGGCCGCGAGCAGGGGAATGCTCAGCGCGTCGAGCGCGGCGGCTGCCGCCGGTATCGCGAGCAGCACCGCACGCACCGCGTCCGTGACCCACATCGTGCGCCGGCGGTCCCAGCGGTCCACCAGGGCACCGCCGAGCACCCCGAAGAGCAGCCACGGCAGTGTTCCGGCGGCCGCGACGACGGCGAGCGCCATCGGGTCCCGCGTCAACGTCAGCGCGAGCAGCGGCAGTGCGGCGTGCGACACCCCGTCACCGAGCGAGGATATTGTCTGCGCGGTCCACAGCCGTCCGAACCCGGTCGGCAGCTTCCGAAGGTCTGAATTCACTTGGTCTCCCCTTCGGTCTGCGCGCGCGATGCCGGGTGGAACAGGGCGAAGACGAGTGACGCGTCCGGCAGCGACGGATCGGACAGCTCCCGGTACTCCTTCGCCAGTGCCTGCAGCCGCGCCCCCAGCTCCGCGAACTGCTCGTCGGTGAGTCGCAGATGCATCATCCCCACGTGCCGCTCGCCGTCCGCCGGCGCTGCCTCCAGGTCCGCCACCGCATGCCGCATCAGCATGTCCGGGCCTCCCTCGCCCGGATCCGGCAGCACGATCGACCGCGCGGCCATCGCGTAGTACCGCTCGGTGACCCCCCGGACCTTCCGGGTGCGGACCACCTTCACCAGGCCGGCCCGTTCGAGCAGCCGTACGTGGTAGCTGGAGCTCCCCTTCGCGAGGCCCACTCGCTCGGCGATCTGCGTGATCGTCGCGGGCTCGAAGCGGAGCACGGCCATGATCCGGTGGCGCGTGAGGTTGGAGACGGCGCGTAGCTGCTCGTCAGTGGTGACGTGGAGCGCCTCGGGAACTTCGTCGGTAGGCATGAGCTAATGGTCAACGTTTCTTGACCATTGGGCAAGGGGTTTTCGCTCCGACTTCCGGAATCAGCCATTCAGCAAGTGAGGGCGCTCCACGCGGGATTCAAGAGCCACTCGCCACTCTGGTCCCCGACAGGACAAGGGACGAGGGGCGGAGATGGCGCACCAGCTCACCGGGGAACGGCCGGCGACGGACACCGGGCAGGGGCACGCCGACACCCGGCACGGGGACAGCGACCCCGTCCCGGCCTGGTTCGCGAACGCCGTGTTCGGAAACCTGCCGCGCTCCGACCAGCGGCGCTGCGCCACCGCCTACCTCCGGGCGCTGCTCACCTCGCCCGGACGCAAGACCGTCCGCGCGATGGCGAACTCCACCACGGACCTCCAGGCCCTCCAGCAGTTCGTCAACGCCAGCCCCTGGGACTGGCGGCCGGCCCGCCGGGCGCTCGGCCGCCTCGCGGCCGAGCGGATGAACCTGCGGGCCACCGTCGTCGACCTCGCCCTCGTCCCCAAGTACGGCGAGCAGATCGTGGGCGTCCACCGGCGGCCCACCCCCACCGGCGGCTCCGTCAACTGTCAGGTCTCGCTCGGCATGTTCCTCACCGAACGGGGCCGGAGCCTGCCCGTCGACTGGCGGCTCTACCTCAACCGCGCCTGGGGCGAGGACAAGGCGCACCGGCAGCGCGCCCGGGTCCCCGACGGGGTACGCCGCCGCCCCCTGGAGGAGCTGGCGCTCGAACTCCTCGACGAGGCGCCGGAGCCGCGGCGGGGCCGTACTCCGCCCGTGATCCTCGATCTGCGCGGCACCGGAGACACCTGCCGCGCCGCGGCCGGTCTCCTCGACCGCGGCGCGGACTTCCTGCTGTCCCTGGGTGAGGCCGAGCGGCGGCGGGCCAACCTGTTGAAGCCGCCGGTACGCGGACCCCTGGTGACTCTCGCCTCCCCGGCACGCCTCGACCTGCCGGGATACGGAGCGGGCCGCTTCCGGCTCCTCACCGAGTGGTCCCCGGCGCGCGACCGCCCCAGACAGGTGTGGCTGACCAACATCCTGGACGGTGCGTCGAACGACTTCCTCGCCCTGCTGCGGCTCAGGAACACTTCCGGCGGAGCGCTGACGGCCATCAGCGAGGACTACGGGATGGCGGACTTCACGGGCCGGTCGTTCCCCGGCTGGAACCACCACATGACGCTGGTGTCCGCGGCGTACGCGGTGGACACGCTGGAGCTCGGCGACGACGACGTGCCGTAGTGCCGTAACTCGCCCGCTCGTCGACGAAGGGCCCGCAGGCGGTTGCCTGCGGGCCCTTCGTGCCGTGTTCGGCGTCTGCAGTCAGTCCTTGATGTCGCAGATCGCGGCGCCGGAGGTGACCGAGGCGCCGACCTCGGCGGCCAGGTCCTTGATGGTGCCGGAGCGGTGGGCGTTGAGCGGCTGCTCCATCTTCATGGCCTCCAGGACGACGATCAGGTCGCCTTCCTTGACCTCCTGGCCCTCCTCGACCGCGATCTTGACGATCGTGCCCTGCATCGGGGAGGCGAGGGTGTCGCCGGAGGCGGCCGGGCCGGACTTCTTGGCGGCGCGGCGCTTCGGCTTCGCACCCGCCGCGAGCCCGGTCCGGGCCAGCTTCATCCCCAGGGCGAAGGGGAGGGAGACTTCGAGGCGCTTGCCGCCGACCTCGACCACGATCGTCTCGCGACCTGCCTCGTCCTCCTCCGTGTCCGCGCCGGCGGGGGCGAAGGGCTTGATGTCGTTGACGAACTCGGTCTCGATCCACCGGGTGTGGACCCGGAACGGGTCGGCGGTGAAGTCGGGGTCCACCACCACGGCCTGGTGGAACGGGATGGCGGTGGCCATGCCCTCGACCTTGAACTCGCCGAGCGCGCGGGCGGCGCGCTGCAGGGCCTGCTCGCGGGTGGCACCCGTCACGATCAGCTTGGCCAGGAGCGAGTCCCAGGCCGGGCCGATCACCGAGCCGGACTCCACGCCCGCGTCGAGGCGGACGCCGGGGCCGGTCGGCGGGGCGAAGAGGGTGACGGTGCCGGGGGCGGGCAGGAAGCCGCGGCCCGGGTCCTCGCCGTTGATGCGGAACTCGAACGAGTGACCCCTTATGGCCGGGTCGTCGTAGCCGAGCTCCTCGCCGTCGGCGATGCGGAACATCTCGCGGACGAGGTCGATGCCGGTGACCTCTTCGGTGACCGGGTGTTCGACCTGGAGGCGGGTGTTGACCTCCAGGAAGGAGATCGTGCCGTCGGTGCCGACGAGGAACTCGACCGTGCCGGCGCCGACGTAGCCGGCTTCCTTCAGGATCGCCTTGGACGCCGCGTACAGCTCGGCGTTCTGCGCCTCGGACAGGAACGGCGCGGGGGCCTCCTCCACCAGCTTCTGGTGGCGGCGCTGCAGCGAGCAGTCACGGGTGGAGACGACGACCACGTTGCCGTGGGAGTCGGCCAGGCACTGCGTCTCGACGTGGCGGGGCTTGTCGAGGTAGCGCTCGACGAAGCACTCGCCCCGGCCGAACGCGGCAACGGCCTCACGCACGGCCGAGTCGTACAGCTCCGGGACCTCCTCCAGCGTCCGGGCGACCTTCAGACCACGGCCGCCGCCGCCGAAGGCGGCCTTGATCGCGATCGGCAGCCCGTGCTCCTCGGCGAACGCCACGACCTCATCCGCACCCGAGACCGGGTCGGGGGTGCCCGCGACGAGCGGGGCACCGGCACGCTGGGCGATGTGACGGGCCGCCACCTTGTCACCCAGATCACGGATCGCCTGCGGCGGCGGACCGATCCACGTCAGACCCGCGTCCAGCACGGCCTGCGCGAACTCGGCGTTCTCCGAAAGGAACCCGTAACCGGGGTGGACCGCGTCCGCACCCGAGTCCTTCGCCGCCTGCAACACCTTCGCCATGTCCAGATAACTGGTCGCCGGAGTGTCACCGCCCAGAGCGAACGCCTCATCAGCCGCCCGGACATGCAGAGCATCCCGGTCCGGCTCGGCGTACACGGCCACGCTGCCGATACCCGCATCCCGGCACGCCCGGGCCACACGGACAGCGATTTCGCCACGGTTGGCGATGAGCACCTTGCGCACGACGGCTCCTCATACCTGTTTCACGGCATACGTGATACCTGTTTCACGACAAACGGAATGTACGACGCATGTGGCGGGAATTCATGCCACGGACGGGACCATCCGTGTCCCGTGCCGGTGCGGCTGAAGCGGCAGATGCGCTTCCACCTGGGTCCCGTGCCCCCGCGAGCTGCTCACGGTCAGCCGGCCGCCGGCGTCCTCCATCCGCTCCGTCATGGAACGGAAGCCCTGATGGGCGTGGCCGGGCCGCAGCACCCGCTCGACGTCGAACCCGCGACCGTCGTCCTCGACGCTCGCGTACGCCCACCAGCGGGTGGAGCGCACCGAGACCTTCACCCGCCCGGCCTTGGAGTGCGCGAAGCTGTTGCGCAGCGCCTCCCGGACCGTGAGGTACAGGTCCCGGCGCCGTACGTCGGGCAGGAGGCCCTCGTCGCCCGTCACCTTCACGGTGACCTGGACCCCGTCCGGCGCGGCCCCGACCGCGAACGCGCGCAGCGCCACGTCGAGCGGCGGGACGACGGACCGCTCCCGCACCCCGCCGACCAGGTCGCGCAGCCGCTGGTCCGTGGCCCGCAGTGCGTCCCGGGCGGCCGCGATCCGGTCGGCGGTGACCGGATCCAGCGGCTCGTCGCAGTCCTCCAGGGCCTCCCGGGCCGCGGTGACGCCGTCGGCGACATCGTCGTGGAGCTCGCGGGAGATCCGGCGCTGCTCATGCCAGCAGCACTCGGACTGGTCCGCCGAGCCGGTGCTTTCGCCCGCCCGCCGGGCCGCCTCGCCGAGGACCCGCACAGATCCCTCGTCGAGGCGGCCGCTCTCCATCATCTGCAGCATGGCGCACTCCATGAGCAGGACGGCCGCCGCCGCGTTGTGGTGGGGTGCCAACGTCACCGGCGGGGTGGGGGGTGGCCCGGGGTCGGCCGCGAGGTCGGTGCCGAACGCGGCGGCCAGGACGGCACGGGCCCGGTCGTTCAGGGCCTGCCGTACGGAACTGTCCCAGCGGACAGCCTTGTTCAGCGTCGCCGGGAGCGCCGACTCGAACCGGCGCAGCACCGCGTCCAGGCATTCGGAACCCGGCCCCTCCGCGGAGCGCGCCGGCTTCCGGGGCACGAACTGCCGCGCGACGTGGGGCCCGGCCGGCCCGGGGGCCGCCTGCTGTGCCACACGGACGAGTCCTTCCTGCAGGGCCTCGGCGAAACCGGGGCCGATGACGGACTCCCAGCCGCCGACCGCGACCTCGGCGGTCATCGGGTCGGGGCGTCCGCGCGGTGGAACGCGCCGCCGAAGAACAGCAGCCCGTCCGCGCCGTCGCCACGGCTCGAACCGACCACGTCGCCGATGAACACGGTGTGGTCGCCTATCTCGTAGGCGGCGGAGACCTCGCACTCCAGCCAGGCCAGCGACCCGTTCAGGAGGGGGGCTCCCGTGGCGGGGCCGGGGACCCAGTCGACGCCGGTGAACTGGCTGGGTCCCAGGGGGCGCTTCTTGTCGGCGAAGAAGCGGGCCAGACCCTCCTGGCCGGCCCCCATGATCGAGACGCCGAAGTGCCCGGCGGAGGTGATCGCCTTGTACATGACCGCGCTGTGCGCGATGGAGCACAGGACGGACGGCGGATCGAGAGAGATCGACGTGAAGGCGTTCGCCGTCATGCCGTGGATGTTCTCACCGCCGACCGACAGCACGGTGACACCGGTCGCGAACAGCGACATGACCTCCCGCAGCGGGGCGGGATGCGTCGCGGGCCCCGGGGAAACGGCGACGCCAGTGGATACGGAATTCATGCCGCGCCTTTCATGTAATCCATGGGGATAAATGTACGAGGGGAATCCGGCGGTCGAGGAACCGTCGAGTAACTGGCCGCTCAGCCGTGTGCGGGGGAGTGTCGGATTACCGTTCCATGAGCGCCCGTTCACGAGGGGATGAGCGCTCCGTGGTTAGGATCTGGGCGTTTCGGTCAGGGCACCGTCAAAAAGGGGTGACATGAATAGCGTCTCTGCTGATCCGCAGCTCGCTGAACCGTATCTGCTCGGTTGGCTGGCCTCGCTCGGTCTCGACGTCGATTACGTACGGGCCGAAGGAAATACTCTGTATTACCTCGGTGCGAACGGCGCGGAGATTCCCGTACTCGATTTCGCGGGCGGGTACGGTTCCCTGATCCTGGGCCACAACCATCCGGAGATCACGGCGTACGCGCAGCGGCTCCTCGCGTCCCAGACGCCGGTGCACGCGCAGTTCTCCCGCCACCCGTACGCGAACGACGTCGCCGTCGCGCTCAACCGGATCCTCCAGCGCGAGCTGGGCACGGAGGAGAACTACTCCGCGATCTTCGCCAACACCGGTGCCGAGGCGGTGGAGGCGGCCGTCAAGCATGCCGAGCTCGACCGCGGGCTCCGGCTCGCCGAGCTCCGCGAGCAGCTCGACGCGAACCTGGCCGCCGCCCGCGCGGCGGTCGCGGACGGGGCGGTCGTCGCGGCGGAGGCGTACCGCCTCGTCGGTGTGGACGCGCAGGCCGGAACGGCCGGATTCGAGGCGCTGGCGGCGGCGGTCGCAGGGCACAACGCCGAGCAGACCGGCCGGCCGCCGGTGCTCCTGACCCTGGAGGGCGGGTTCCACGGCAAGCTGGTCGGCAGTGTCCAGCTCACCCACAACGAGGGCTACCGGGCCCCCTTCGCCGCCCTGGCGACGCCCGCCCGGTTCATCCCCGCGGACAGCCCGCAGGCCCTCAAGGCCGTCCTGGAGAGCGAGCGGGCGACCGTGTTCGACCTGGTCGTCGAGGGCGGCACGGTGTCGGTGGCCGAGCGGAACTCCCCGGTGTTCTGCGCCTTCGTCCTGGAGCCCATCCAGGGCGAAGGCGGGATCCGCGTCCTCTCCGAGGAGTTCGCCCAGGAGATCCAGCGGGCCTGCGCCGAGGTCGACTGCCCGGTCATCGTCGACGAGGTGCAGAGCGGAATGGGCCGGAGCGGCGACTTCCTGGCGAGTTCGGCGCTGGGCCTGCGCGGCGACTACTACGCGCTCGCCAAGAGCCTGGGCGGCGGCATAGCGAAGACGTCCGTCATGCTCACCCGCCAGTCCCGCTACCGCTCCGAGTTCGAGCTCGTGCACAGCTCCACCTTCGCGAAGGACGCACTCTCGTGCTTCATCTCGCAGAAGGTCCTGGAGATCCTGGAAGCCGATGACGGGGCCGCGTACCGCACGGTCCGGGAGCGCGGCGCGAAGCTGCTCGGGATGCTGGAGGGCGTGCGCGCCGACTTCCCCGACGTGGTGAAGGACGTGCGGGGGCGGGGCCTGATGCTCGGCCTGGAGTTCCACGACCAGTCCGGCTCCGGCTCCGAGGCCATCCGCGAGAGCGCCCCGCTGCTGGGGTACACGGTCGCCGGGTATCTGATGCGCGAGCACCGGATCCGTACGTTCCCGACCGCGAGCGCCGTGAACACGCTCCGGTTCGAGCCCTCGCTGTACCTGACCGACGCCGAGATCGACCAGCTGGAGCGGGGCCTGCGGGGCGCCGCCCAGCTCTTCCGCACCCACGACGGGGCCGGTCTCACCGGCACGGCGGCGGACGCGGCCTGACGCGCGACGGTCCCCGGGCCGGCCGGTACGCGATGCACCGGCGACCCGGGGACCGGCATGTCGGCGGGGTCGGCGGGGTCGGCGGGGTCGGCGGGGTCGGTGGGACGCGCCGGGCGCCCGGGTTCTGGGCGCGTCGACGCAACGCGCCGGCCGCCCGGGAGACCCGTACGTCAGTCCATGCCCCGCACGATGTGGGGCTCGCCGGGCTCCTCGTCCGCGCCGGCGAGCTGGAGCGGCGGGTAGCGCAGGACGTGCGCAAGGCCCTTGGGGAAGGCGTGGCCGAGGTCGGCGTCGTACGTGTCGTCGCGCATCATGTCCTCCGGTCGTCGAATGGAACGGCCCCGCCGCTCGCCGGCCCGGTCCGGGCGGACGTCGTGGACCGCACGGGCGGCCGCAGACCGATGGCGGTCACCACCAGCCCGTTGCCCGTACGCCACCGTCCGTCGAAGGCGGTGATCCGTACGCCGTCCACCACCGGTCCGGGGACCAGGAGTTCGGCGCGGAACGTGCCCGCCACGGGATCGGGTGTGATCACGGCCTCGTCGAAGTCCAGAGGCCGCCCGGTGAGCGGGAACCAGGTCTTGTAGACGCTCTCCTTGGCGCTGAACAGCAGCCGGTCCCAGGAGACGGCCGGCCGCCGCGCGGTGAACTCGCGCAGCCAGACCCGCTCCTGGGGGAGCGATATCAGCTCCAGGATGTCCGGCGAGGGCAGTGGCGCGTTCGGCTCGGCGTCGCAGCCGACCGCCAGCAGATCCGTGGCCCGGGCCACGGCCGCCGCGCGGTAGCCCTGACAGTGCGTCATGCTGCCGACGACGCCCTCCGGCCACCGGGGCGCTCCGCGCGCGCCGGGCAGCAGCGGCGCCGGCGGCAGCCCGAGCCGGGCCAAAGCCTGCCGGGCACAGGCCCGGACCGAGGCGAACTCCCTGCGGCGCCCGGCGACGGCTCCCGCCACCACGCGCTCCTCCTCGGGGAACAGGCCGGGCGGCCCGGGAGGGTCGTGGAAGAGCTCGGCGGTGACGACCGGCGCGGGGAGCAGCGCGGCGATCACGGCCGTTCTCCGGTGGGAGCGTCGGTGGGAGCGTCGGTGGGAGCGTCGGTGGGTGCGTCGGTGGGTGCGTCGGTGGGAGCGTCGGTGGGAGCGTCGGTGGGAGCGTCGGTGGGAGCGTCGGCGGGTGCCTCGGCGGCGAGGTCTGTCGGGGCCTCGGCCGGGGCCCCGGCGGGTGCTTCGGCGGGCGCTTCGGGCGGGATCCCTGTCGGGGCCGGGGCCGAGAAGCCCGGCAGGACCCGTGGAGCGTGGCCGGGGTCGGCTCGACGGCGCCATTCGCGCGGGTAGCCGAGGGACACCTCGTAGTGCGGTATCCCCTGCTTCCGTATCAGCCGGGGGATGTGCAGATGCCCGTAGACGACGGCGGCGGCCCGGTACCGGACCGGCCAGTCGGCGGTGGCCTCCGTACCGCACCACAGGGCGAAGTCGGGGAAGCGCAGCACCTCCGTGGGCTCGCGCACCAGGGGGAAGTGGTTGACGAGGACGGTCGGCAGGTCGGCGGGGAGCGCGTCGAGGCGCTCGGCGGTCCGCCGGAGGCGGGCCCGGCACCAGTCGGCGATGCCGGCGTACGGGTCGGGGTGGAGCAGGATCTCGTCGGTCGCGACGACCCCCGCTTCGTCCGCGAGCCGCAGCGCCTCCTCGGCGTTGCGGACGCCGGGGCGCCGGAAGCTGTAGTCGTACAGGAGGAACAGCGGCACGATCACCGCGGGGCCGCCCGCCCCGTGCCACACCGGGTAGGGGTCCTCGGGGGTGGTGACGCCCAGGCTCCGGCAGAGCTGGACCAGGGCGTCGTACCGGGCGGCGCCGCGTGTCTGGACCGGGTCGTCCGGAGGGGTCCACAGTTCGTGGTTGCCCGGCGCCCAGATGACCTTCCGGAACCGGCCGGCCAGCGTGGACAGCGCCCATTCGATGTCGGCCATGTGCTCCCCGACGTCGCCCGCGACGAGCAGCCAGTCCTCGTCCGAGGAGGGCCGCAGCGCCTCGACGACCGCCCGGTTCTCGTCGTAGCGCACATGGAGGTCGCTGAGGGCCAGCAGACTGCCGGGGGAGGAGTGGCCGTGGGGGTGGGCTTCGGCGCGACCCTCGGGGTGGCCCTTGGGATGACCTTCGGGATGGCCCTCAGGAGGTGGCGGTAGCACGCCCGATCACGCCGTGGAGCCCGCGACGAGCAGGCCGTCCGTGATGATGTCGCGGACCTCGTCCGTACGGTCGTCCAGGTAGAAGTGGCCACCGGGCAGGATCCGCAGTTCGAAGTCGCCGCTGGTGTGGTCGTGCCAGGCCGCGGCCTCGTCGACGGCCACCACCGGGTCCGCGTCGCCGATCAGCACGGTGACGGGGGCGGCCAGCGGGACGCCGCCGCTCCAGCGGTACGCGCCGAGGGCGCCGTAGTCCGCGCGCAGCGCCGGCATCACCATGGCGAGCAGCTCGGGGTCGTCGAGCACCGCGTGGCCGGTCCCGCCGAGACCGCGCACCGCCCTGAGGATCTCCGTGTCGCTGCCGAGCCGGTCGTGCGGGCTGGGCAGCGGCGAGGGCGCGCCGCGTCCGGAGAGGAACACCCGGCAGGGGCCCGGCCGCCCGGCGGCGACCAGACGACGGGCCGTCTCGTACGCGAGGACCGCCCCCATGCTGTGGCCGAAGAAGGCGTAGGGCTCGTCCGTCAGCGGAACCATGGCCTCGGCGAGGGCGTCGGCGTGGGCGTCGACGCTGCGGTACGGCTCCTCCCGCCGCCGGTCCTGACGGCCGGGGTACTGCACGGCGAGCACGTCGACGTGCTCGCCGAGCGCCCGCGACAGGGGAATGAACGCGCTGGCCGCGCCGCCCGCGTGCGGGAAGCACACCAACCGCACCGCGCCCTCACGGGCCGCTCCGAAGCGCCTGAACCACGTGCTATCCACTACGTCCCTTTCAGCGGGCCGGTACCCGGTGGCACCAGACGGGGGAGCATGAACTGCCAGAACCGGCCGAGCCGTTGCCGGGAGAGCCAGGTGGGATCCTTGCGGCCGAGGGCCTCGAAGCCGACGGTCGACGCCGCGACGACGGTCACGACGTCCTCCGGCTCGGTCCCGTCGGCGAGCGCGCCGATCTTCGCCGCGTGCCGCAGCGTGCCGTCGATCCAGTCCCGCCACTGGCCGTGCAGGTCGACCGGGCTCGCCCAGGACGGTTCGCAGCCGAGCGTGAACCCGGCGCGCAGGATGACGTCGCTGTTCAGCCCGTCGAAGAGCTGGTGGGAGGTCTCGACGAGGTTCTGGATCAGGTCGACGTCACCATGGGATCCACGGCCCTCGGATCCGTCCGGCGCCGGACCGGTGATACACCACAGCCGCTGGACGGCCGCCTGCTCGATGGCCTCCGCGAGGGCGCTCTTGTTGGCGAAGTGGAAGTGCAGGGCACCGCTGCTCACTCCGGCCCGGTGCGAGATGGCGGAGAGGGAGGCCGATACGAAACCGTCGGTGTCGAAGATCTCCGCCGCGGATCGGAGCACCGTCGCTCGTGTACGGACAGCGCGTTCCTGTTTAGCCATGTGCACTCCGTGGATGCCTGGGGGCGCTGCTGACGGCCCCTCAAGAACGTCCAGCGTAATGAACCGCAACGGCGGTTTTCTATCGGCCCGGATCGAGTTCGTCTTGAAAAGGCCACCCGTCGGACGGCCCGGAATCCGGAGCCTGGCCTGCCCGAGCGGGGGGAAGGATCGGACAGGCCAGGAGAAGGGGGGACCTACTCCGGGAGCAGGGTGCCGGCGACCGGACGGTCGATGGACATGAGCCAGCGGCCGTCCTCGCCACGACGCAGTACGTCGGTGCAGTTGCCTTCGATACGGACGGGCTCGCCCTCGGGCCCCGTGCTGTCGACGCTGAACTTCACGCCGATCAGGGCCACGTCGCCGGCCACGTACGCGTGCGTGATCTCGGCCTTGAGGAACGGCTTCGGCGCGAGGAACTCCTTGAAGAACTCCAGGCGCTCCTTCCCGGTGAGCGGGGAGCCGGAGAAGTTCGATATCGCGTCCTCGCGGTAGAGGAGGTCGAACAGGGCTCCGTCACCGGAATTGAAGAGCTGGATGAAGATCTCGTTCTGAGTATCCGCGTCCGCGGTCAGATCGGGGTTGTCGACGTCGAAGTCGACCGTGATACCGGGAATGCTCATGGTCTGCGACACCACTTTCTTGGGTCTGGGGGTGCCTCCGCGCCGGGCACGGAGACGCGCGGGTTACTGCTGCTCGCCGTACGGGGTTACTTCTTCTCGCCGTACGGCTCGTCGATGGCGTAGCGCCAGTTGCCGTCCGCACCCTTGCGCAGCACGTCGACCCCGACGCCCGTCAGCAGCTCGGGGATGCCCGCGTCGTCCACGGTGGCGATGGACCAGTCCACGATCAGGAGCGCGGTGTCTCCGGTCTCGAAGACCTGGCGCGGCTTGGCGCTCATCTTCGGCGAGCGGGCCAGGAACTCCTTGACGGCGTCCTTGCGGGCCTGGCCCGTGAGCGGCTTGCCCGGTTCCCAGACCGCGACGGCCTCGTCGGTGTACATCTCGTTCACGGCGTCGGCGTCGCCCGCGTTGAAGGCCGCCTCGTACAGCGCGGTGTGCTGGGCGACATCGCTGGTCAGATTACTCATGGTGAGACCGTTCCTGCTTTCTTCCGGCATGACACCCGGGAATTCGAGGAGTTTCACGCAGATCTGTCCAGAACGTAACCGGCCAACCTCACCGGCCGCCCACCGACAAGTAACGGACCGTCCACCCCGTTGCCGAATCGGGCGGTTACCCGTGCATGACCGGGTGTTGAGAAGAAACAGGTCGGCCGGTCTTAGGGTCGAAAATGCGGGGTTCCATATCCGGGATACTCAGGCCGCTTCGATATCAGTCAGGAAAGGGCAGTCGAGCGCCATGACGACTAATCGCATTTCTGTGGAGAGCCGCGCGCCGCGAGGCGACGAGGGGGCCATCGCCGTCATCGGCATGGCCTGCCGGCTCCCCATGGCCCTCGGCCCGGCCGACTTCTGGCAGATGCTGCGCAGCGGCACCGACGCGATCACCGACGCACCGCCCGGACGCTGGAACACCGCGGAACCACAGGCCGGGGCAGGAGTCCGCCGTGGCGGATTCCTCGACGGCATCGCCGACTTCGACGCGGGCTTCTTCGCGATCTCGCCCCGCGAGGCCGCCGCCATGGACCCGCAGCAGCGACTCGTCCTCGAACTGGCCTGGGAGGCCCTGGAGGACGCCGGGACCGTCCCCGCCCACCTGCGGGACTCCCGTACCGCCGTCTTCGTCGGCACCCTCCGCGACGACTACACCAGCCTCGCCAACCAGTACGGCGAGCAGGTCATCACCCAGCACTCCATGACGGGCCTCAACCGAGGCGTCATCGCCAACCGCGTCTCCTACTACCTGGGCCTGCGCGGACCGAGCCTCACCGTCGACGCCGCCCAGTCCTCCTCCCTGGTCGCCGTGCACCTTGCGTGCGAGTCGCTGCGTTCGGGGGAGTCCACCACGGCGATAGCCGCGGGCATCAACCTCAACATCCTCGGCGAGAGCGCCGTGACCGAGGAGCGGTTCGGCGGTCTCTCGCCGGACGGCACCGCCTACACCTTCGACGCCCGCGCCAACGGATTCGTGCGGGGCGAGGGAGGCGGGGCGGTCATCCTCAAGCCGCTGGCCCAGGCGGAGGCGGACGGCGACCGGATCTACGGTGTCATCCGCGGCAGCGCCGTCAACAACGACGGTGCCACGCCCGGACTGACCGTGCCCAGCCGCGAGGCTCAGCGCCAGGTTCTCCGCGAGGCCTACGAAAAGGCCGGAATCAGCCCCTCCGATGTTCAGTATGTCGAGCTGCACGGCACCGGGACCCCCGTCGGCGACCCCATCGAGGCCGCCGCGCTCGGAGACGTCTTCAGCTCCCACCGCGCACCCGGCGACCCCCTGATCGTCGGCTCGGCCAAGACCAACGTCGGGCACCTGGAGGGGGCCGCCGGCATGGTCGGCCTGCTCAAGGCCCTGCTGAGCCTGACGCACCGCGAGATCCCCGCGAGCCTCAACTTCGAGACCCCGAACCCGGCCATCGACCTCGCCGGCCTCGGCCTCTCCGTACCGCGCGCACTCACTCCCTGGCCGCACCCCGACCGCCCCCTGGTCGCGGGTGTGTCCTCCTTCGGCATGGGCGGCACCAACTGCCACGTCGTACTGACCGAGGCGCCGGTCTCCGGGCAGGTCCCGGCCGCCGAGACTTCGGCTGCGGAATCCTCTGCCGTGGAGTCTTCGGCTGCGGACGCTCCGGTTGCGGACGCTTCCGCCGTGGACGCTCCCGCCGTACTGCCCTGGGTCCTCTCCGGCCGCGACGCCGACGCTCTGCGTGCCCAGGCCGGGAAGCTGCGCGCCTTCGCCGACGCGAGCGAGGCGGGGACCGCCGACATCGGCTGGTCCCTGCTGACCACCCGCACCACCTTCGACGCCCGCGCGGTCGTCCTCGCGGACAGTGAGGAAACGTTCCTCGCCGGACTCGACTCCCTCGTCGAGGGCGCACCCGGCACCGGCGTCGTGACCGGCCACGTCCAGGACGGCCGTACGGGCTTCCTGTTCACCGGCCAGGGGGCTCAGCGTGCCGGAATGGCGCAGGAGCTGTACGCCTCCTTCCCGGTGTTCGCGGCGGCGTTCGACGAGGTCTGCGGCCTTTTCGATGCGGCGCTGGGCGGTTCTCTGCGTGAGGTGATCGTCTCGGGCGAGAGCCTGGACGAGACGGGCTGGACGCAGCCGGCGCTGTTCGCGGTCGAGGTGGCGTTGTTCCGTCTGGTGGAGTCGTGGGGTGTGCGTCCGGACTTCGTCGCGGGGCATTCGATCGGTGAGATCGCGGCCGCGCACGTGGCGGGCGTGTTCTCCCTTGAGGACGCGGTGCGTCTGGTGGTGGCGCGTGCCGGTCTGATGCAGGCGTTGCCGCGTGGTGGTGCGATGGTCGCCGTGGAGGCGACGGAGGCCGAGGTCGTCGGGCTTCTGGAGGGCCGGGTCGCGATCGCGGCGGTCAACGGTCCCCGCTCGGTCGTCGTATCCGGCGAGGAGACGGCCGTTCTCGAAGTCGGCCGCAAGGTCGAGGAGCTGGGCGGGCGCATACGCCGCCTGACGGTGAGCCACGCCTTCCACTCTCCGCTCATGGATCCGATGCTGGCCGAGTTCAAGGCCGTCGCCGCTCAGCTGACGTACGAGGCTCCCCGTATCGCGGTGGTCTCCACGGTCACCGGCAAGGTCGCCACCGGCGACGACCTCCGTAGCGCCGAGTACTGGGCCGACCAGGTCCGTGGCACGGTCCGCTTCGCCGACGCCGTCGAGACGATGGCCGCCGAGGGCGTCACCTCGTACCTGGAGGTGGGTCCCGACGGTGTGCTGTCGGCACTGGCCGAGGGTGCCGTTCCGGCGCTCCGCCGGGGCCGCGACGAGGTCGTGACCCTGCTGTCCGCCGTCGCCACCCTGTTCACCCGGGGCACCGCCGTCGACTGGCAGGCGCTCTACGAGGGAACCGGCGCCCGCCGGGTACCCCTGCCCACGTACGCCTTCCAGCGCAGCCGCCACTGGCTCGAACCCGGCTCCGCCGGCCGGACCGCCCCCGCCCTGCCGGAGCTCTCCGCGAGCACGCCCGGCGAGGCCCCCGTCCCCCGTGGCGAACTCGGCCACCGGCTCGCCGCGATGTCCCCGGCCGAACGCTCCCGCACCGTCACCGACCTGACGGCCACGCACATCGCCACCGTCCTCGGATACGACAAGGGCCGCCGCGCCGATGCCCGGCAGTCCTTCAAGGACCTCGGCTTCGACTCCCTGATGTCCGTCGAGCTCCGCGACCGGCTCGCGACCGCCACCGGTCTGCGCCTCTCCGGCGGCCTCCTCTTCGACCACCCGACCCCCACCGCGCTCGCCGCTTACATCGAGGCCGAACTGACCGGCTCGGCCATCGCCGACGAGCAGCACCTCGCCGTGCCGCTCCAGGACGACGAGCCGATCGCCATCGTCGCCATGGCCTGCCGCTACCCCGGCGGCGTCTCCTCACCCGAGGACCTGTGGCGGCTCGTGGCCGACGGCGCCGACGCCATCTCCGGCTTCCCCGCCGACCGGGGCTGGGACGCCGACCTGTACGACCAGGACGCCGAGCGCTCCGGGAAGAGCTCCGTGCGCGAGGGAGGCTTCCTGCACGACGCCGCCCTCTTCGACGCCGGGTTCTTCGGGATCTCGCCCCGCGAGGCCCTCGCCATGGACCCGCAGCAGCGCCTCCTCCTGGAGACCGCCTGGGAGGTCGTCGAGCGCGCCGGCCTCGACCCCGACACCCTCAAGGGCAGCCGCACCGGCGTCTTCGTCGGAGCCACCGCGCTCGACTACGGCCCGCGTCTGCACGACGCCCCGAAGAGCGTCGAGGGCCACCTGCTCACCGGCTCCACCAGCAGCGTCATGTCCGGCCGCATCGCCTACCAGCTCGGACTCGTCGGCCCCGCCCTCACCGTCGACACCGCCTGCTCCTCCTCGCTCGTCGCCCTGCACATGGCCGTACGGTCGCTGCGCCTCGGCGAGACGACCCTCGCGATCGCGGGCGGCGCGACGATCATGTCCGCCCCCGGCATGTTCGTGGAGTTCTCCCGGCAGCGCGGCCTCGCCGCGAACGGTCGCAGCAAGTCCTTCTCCGCCGACGCGGACGGCACCTCGTGGGCCGAGGGCGTCGGCATGCTCCTCGTCGAGAAGCTCTCCGACGCCCGCCGCAACGGCCACCAGGTCCTCGCCGTCATCCGCGGCACCGCCGTCAACCAGGACGGCGCGTCGAACGGTCTGACCGCTCCCAACGGCCCCTCGCAGGAGCGGGTCATCCGCCAGGCCCTCGCGGACGCCCGCCTCACCACCGCCGACGTCGACGTCGTCGAGGCCCACGGCACCGGGACCCGGCTCGGCGACCCGATCGAGGCCGCCGCGATCCTCGCCACCTACGGCAGCGACCGAAGCGACCGAACCCCGGTGTATCTGGGATCGCTCAAGTCGAACATCGGGCACGCCCAGGCCGCGGCCGGTGTCGGCGGCGTCATCAAGATGGTCCAGGCGATCCGCCACGGCGTCCTGCCGCGCACCCTGCACGTCACCGAGCCCACCCCCCACGTCGACTGGACGGCCGGCGGGCTCGAACTGCTCACCGAGGCCCGCGACTGGCCGGAGACCGAGCGCGCCCGCCGGGCCGCCGTCTCCTCGTTCGGCATCAGCGGCACCAACGCCCACGTCATCGTCGAGCAGGCGGACGACGAGCACCAGGACGCCCGCCCCGAGCCCGGGACCACCCCCGGACTGCCCACCCCCTGGGCCCTCTCCGCCCCCGACCGCGCCGCCCTCACCGCCCAGGCCGAGGCTCTCCACACCCGCCTGGAGAACGACCCCGAACTCGGCGCCGCCGACATCGCCGACATCGGCTTCTCCCTCGCCACCACCCGCGCCACCTGGACCGAGCGGGCCGTCGTCACCGGCACCGGAGCGACCGAGCTCCTCGCCGGTCTCGACGCGCTGCGCCGCAACGCCGACGCACCCCAGCTGGTCACCGGCTCCGCCGCCCGCGCGGGCCGTACCGCGTTCCTGTTCACCGGCCAGGGCGCCCAGTACCCGGGCATGGGCCGTGAACTGTACGAGACGCATCCGGCGTTCGCCGCCGCCCTCGACGAGGTGTGCGCCGCCCTCGACCCGCACCTCGACCTGGGCCGCCCGCTGCGCGACGTGATGTTCGAGGACGCGGACGGCGACACCACCCTGGACGGCGACACGGCCCCGGGCGACGACACCGCCCTGCTGAACGAGACCCGCGCCACCCAGCCCGCCCTCTTCGCCCTCGAAGTCGCCCTCCACCGCACCCTCCAGGCCCACGGGCTCACCCCCGACGCCGTCGCCGGGCACTCCATCGGCGAACTCGCCGCCGCCCATGCCGCCGGGGTCCTCTCCCTGGAGGACGCCGCAGCCCTGGTCGCCGCCCGCGGCCGGCTGATGCAGGCGGCGGTCCCCGGCGGCGCGATGCTCGCCGTCCAGGCCACGGAGGACGAGGTCGCCGAGACCCTCACCCCCTACGCCGACCGCCTCGCCGTCGCCGCCGTCAACGGTCCGGACGCCGTCGTGGTCTCCGGTGACGCCGACGCCGCCGACGCGCTCGCCGCGCTCTGGCGCGAGCGCGGCCGCAAGACCCGCCGCCTCACGGTCAGCCACGCCTTCCACTCGCCGCACATGGACACGATCCTCGACGAGTTCCGTACCGTCGCCGAGGGCCTGACGTACCACGCGCCGCTCCTCCAGGTCGTCTCCACCGTCACGGGCCTGCCCGCCACCGGCGACGACCTCGTCACCCCCGACTACTGGGTGCGGCAGATCCGCGAGGCCGTACGGTTCCTCGACGCCACCCGCAGCCTGGAGGACGAGGGCGTCACCGTCTTCGTCGAGATCGGCCCCGACGCCGTCCTCACCGCGATGGCCGCCGGTTCGTTCCTGGCCGACACCTCCCAGGCCGTCGCCCTCCAGCGGTCCGGCCGCCCCCAGCCCGCCACCCTCGCCGCCGGACTCGCCCGCGCCCACACCCTCGGCGCCCCGCTGGACCTGGCGTCGTTCTTCCCCGGCGCCTCGCGCGTCGAGCTGCCCACGTACGCGTTCCAGCGCAGCCACTACTGGCTCCGGCCCGAGGCCCGCACCGACGCCCGCGGTCTCGGACTCGACCCGGCGGGCCACCCCCTGCTGGCCACCAGCGTCGACCTCGCCGACCGTGAGGGCCTGGTCCTCACCAGCAGGCTGTCGCTGAACGACCACCCGTGGCTCGCCGACCACCGCATCCACGGCACCGTCCTCGTACCCGCCACCGCATTCATCGAACTCGCCACGGCGGCGGGCCGGACCGCCGGCGCCGAGCACCTCGTCGAACTGACCCTGGAAGCCCCGCTCGCCCTTCCCGAGCAGCGGGCCGTCCGCGTCCAGGTCACCGTCTCCGCCCCCGACACCACGGGCAGCCGCACCTTCGCCGTGCACTCCCGGCCCGAGACCGACACCGAACACGACGAGCCGGCCGCCTGGACCCGCCACGTCTCCGGCGTCCTCGCCGGCACACCCCCCACCACCGGCCCGGCCTTCGACGAACTGCTCACCTGGCCGCCGCAGCACGCGGAGACCGTGCCGCTGGACGACACGTACGAACGGCTCACCGCCCTCGGATACGAGTACGGCGCCACCTTCCAGGGACTGCGCGCCCTCTGGCGCGGCGCGCACGGCACCACCTACGCCGAGGTCGCCCTCCCCGCGGACCAGCACGAGGCCGCCGCCGGCTACGGCATCCACCCCGCACTCCTCGACGCCGTCCTCCACCCCGTCGTCCTCGACGCCGCGGACGCCGCCGACCCGGACACCATCCGGCTGCCGTTCGCCTGGAGCGGGATCACCACCCACGCCGTCGGCGCCACCACCCTGCGCGTCCGCATCGAGCGCACCGGCACCGACACCGTCGGCCTGCACCTCGCCGACGCCACCGGCGCCCCCGTGGCCACCGTCGACTCGCTGATGCTGCGCCCCGTCGCCAAGGACAAGCTCGCCCCGGCGGCCACCACGGACGGCCTGTTCACCGTCGCCTGGACCACCCTCACCCCGGCGGGCGGCCCCGCGCCGCGCATCACCGAACTCCCCGCCGGCACGGACACCCTCCCGGACGCGGACGCGGGAGACCACACGGCCGACGTCCTCCTCGTCCGCGTCGACGCCGGCAGTCCCCCCACCCCCGCCGCCGCCCACGAGAACGCCGCCCGCGCCCTCGCCCTGACCCAGCGGTGGCTCGCCGACGAGCGTTTCGACGGCACCCGCCTCGCGTTCGCCACCACCGGCGCCGTCGCCACCACCCCCGGCGAAGCCGTCGACGGCCTCTCCGCGGCCCCCGTATGGGGCCTGCTGCGCGCCGTCCAGAGCGAACACCCCGACCGGATCGTCGTCCTGGACGTCGACGGCACCTCCGAGGCCGAGGAACGACTGCCCGCCGCCCTGGCCACCGGAGAACCGCAGCTCGCCCTGCGCGGCACCCGGTTGCACGCCCCGAGGCTCAGCCGCGACCGCGCCCCGGCACCCGCCGACGCGCCCCGCCTCGACCCCGAGGGCACCGTCCTCATCACCGGCGGCACCGGCGGCCTCGGCGGACTCCTCGCCCGCCACCTCGTGACCGGGCACGGCGTACGCCACCTGCTGCTCACCAGCCGACGCGGACCCGACACCCCCGGAGCCGACCGGCTCACCGCCGAACTCACCGGACTCGGCGCCCGGGTGACCACCGTCGCCGCCGACGCCGCCGACCCGGACGCCGTCGCCACCCTCCTGACGGCCGTCGACCCCGCGCACCCGCTCACCGCGATCGTGCACACCGCCGGCGTCCTCGACGACGCCACCGTCGAATCGCTCACCCCCGAGCAGCTGGCCAAGGTCCTGCGGCCCAAGGTCGACGCCGCCTGGAACCTGCACGAGCAGACCCGCGACCTGGACCTGGCCGCGTTCGTCCTCTTCTCCTCCGTCTCCGGCATCACCGGCACCGCCGGACAGTCCAACTACGCCGCCGCCAACACCTACCTCGACGCGCTCGCGGCCCACCGCCAGGCCCAGGGCCGGGCCGCCACCTCGCTGGCCTGGGGCCTGTGGGACGCCAGCCACGGCATGGGCGCCCAGCTCGGAGAGGCCGACCTCGCCCGCTGGAGCCGGGCGGGCGTCGACCCGCTCGACCCCGACACCGGCCTCGCCCTCTTCGACGCCGCCCTCACCGGCGGCGACGCCCTGGTCGTACCGGCCCTGCTCGACCTGGCCCGGCTGCGCGCCGCCGCGGCCGGCAACCCGCCCGCCCTGCTGCGCGGGCTGATCCGCCCCCGCGCCACCACCCGGGCCGCGCAGGGCGCGACGGCCGCGGGAGCGGACGGCGGCACCGAATGGGCCCGCCGCATCGCCGGCCTCCCCGAGGAGGAGAGCCGGGCCGCCGCGGCCGACCTCGTCCGCGGCATCGTCGCCGGCGTCCTCGGCCACGCGAGCCCGGAGGGCATCGACCCGGAGCGCGCCTTCAAGGACATCGGGTTCGACTCGCTGGCCGCCGTGGAACTGCGCAACCGGCTCAACACCGCCACCGGACTGCGGATGCCCGCCACCGCCGTCTTCGACCACCCCTCGCCCGCCGCCCTCGCCGCCTATCTGCACCAGCAGGCGGCGGGGCGCAAGCCCGCCCCGAGCAGCGCACCCGCCCGCCGGGCCGCCGCGGCGGCCGACGAGCCCATCGCCATCGTCGGCATGGCCTGCCGCTTCCCCGGCGGCGTCTCCTCGCCCGAGGACCTGTGGCGGCTCGTCGCCGAAGGCACCGACGCCATCAGCGAGTTCCCCGACAACCGGGGCTGGGACCTGGACTCCCTCTACCACCCGGACCCGGAGAAGACCGGCACCTCCTACACCCGGCACGGCGGATTCCTCCACGACGCCGACCGGTTCGACCCGGCGTTCTTCGGGATGTCCCCGCGCGAGGCCATCGCCACCGACCCGCAGCAGCGCCTCCTCCTGGAGACCGCCTGGGAGACCTTCGAGAGCGCCGGCATCGACCCGGCCGTCGTACGCGGCACCAGCACCGGCGTCTTCACCGGCGCCATGTACGACGACTACGCCTCGCGGCTCGCCAAGAGCCCCGAGGAGTTCGAGGGCTTCCTGCTCGCCGGAAACCTCTCCAGCGTCGTCTCCGGCCGCCTCTCCTACACGTACGGCCTCGAAGGCCCCGCCGTCACCGTCGACACCGCCTGCTCCTCCTCCCTGGTCGCCCTCCACCTCGCGGCCAACGCCCTGCGCCAGGGCGAATGCGACCTCGCCCTCGCCGGCGGCGTCACCGTGATGTCCGGCCCCAGCACCTTCGTCGAGTTCTCCCGGCAGCGCGGCCTCTCCGAGGACGGCCGCTGCCGCTCCTTCTCCGCCGACGCCTCCGGCACCGGCTGGGCCGAGGGCGTCGGCCTCCTCCTCGTGGAGAAGCTGTCCGACGCCCGCCGCAACGGCCACCGGGTCCTCGCCGTGATGCGCGGCTCGGCCGTCAACCAGGACGGCGCCTCCAACGGCCTGACCGCCCCCAACGGTCCGGCGCAGGAACGCGTCATCCGCCAGGCCCTCGCCGTCGCCGGCCTCACCCCCGCCGACGTCGACGCGGTCGAGGCGCACGGCACCGGCACCAGCCTCGGCGACCCGATCGAGGCCCAGGCACTGCTCGCCACCTACGGCCAGGACCGGCCCGAGGGCCGCCCGCTGTACCTCGGCTCCCTCAAGTCGAACATCGGGCACGCCCAGGCCGCGGCCGGTGTCGGCGGCGTCATCAAGATGATCCAGGCCATGCGGCACGGCACCCTGCCGAAGACCCTGCACGCCGAGAACCCCTCCCCCCACATCGACTGGGACACCGGCGCGGTCCAGCTGCTCACCGAGGCGACCCCGTGGCCCGCCACCGGCCGCCCCGCCCGCGCCGCCGTGTCGTCCTTCGGCATCAGCGGCACCAACGCCCACGTGGTCCTGGAACTGGCCGGCGACACCCCGGCACCGGCCGCTCCGGACACCCCGTCCGGTGGCGACACCGACGCCGTCGTCCTCCCCTGGATCCTGACCGCGAAGGACGAGAACGCCCTGCGCCGCCAAGCCGACCGGCTCCACCGCCACCTCACCGACCACCCCGGGCTCACCGTCGGCGACGTCGGCCTCACCCTGGCCACCACCCGCGCCACCCTGGAGCACCGCGCCGCCGTCCTCGGCACCGACCGCGGCACGCTCCTGACCGGACTGGCCGCCCTCGCCGGCGGCGAGCCGACACCCTCGGTCGTACGGGCCACCACCGGCCGCCGCGGCAAGACGGCGTTCCTCTTCACCGGACAGGGCAGCCAGCGGCTCGGCATGGGACGCGAGCTCTACGAGACGTCCCCCGTCTTCCGTCACGCCCTCGACGAGGTGTGCAGGCACCTCGACACCGAACTGTTCCGGCCCGTCAAGGACGTCCTCTTCGCCCCCGAAGGCTCCGCCGACTCGGCCCTGATCGACCAGACCGCCTTCACCCAGGCCGCCCTCTTCGCCACCGAGGTCGCCCTCTTCCGGCTCGCCGAACACCACGGCATCACACCGGACTACCTCCTCGGCCACTCCATCGGCGAGGTCACCGCCGCCCACCTGTCCGGGGTCCTGGACCTCGCCGACGCGTGCGCCCTCGTCGCCGAGCGCGGCCGGCTCATGCAGGCGGCCCGCGAAGGCGGCGCGATGGCCGCGCTCCAGGCCTCCGAGGAAGAGGTCCGGTCCGTCCTCGCCGACTACGAAGACGTCGCCGTCGCCGGGATCAACGGCCCCCGGGCCACCGTCATCTCCGGCGACCAGGACCTCGTCGAGGAGATCAGCACCCTCTGGCGCACCCGGGGCCGCAAGACCAAGCGACTGCCGGTCAGCCACGCCTTCCACTCACCGCACATGGACGAGGTGCTCGACGAGTTCCGTTCCGTCGCCGAGTGCCTGACGTACCACGAGCCCCGCATCCCCGTCGTCTCCAACGTCACCGGCGTCCTCGCCACCACCGAGCAGCTCACCTCGCCCGACTACTGGGTCACCCACATCCGCGAGGCGGTCCGCTTCCACGACGGCGTCCGCCACCTCGAAGAGCTGGGCGTCACCGAGTACCTGGAGATGGGCCCCGACGGCGTCCTGACCGCCATGGCCCAGGAATGCCTGACCCGCGAGGCAGGCTTCCTCGCCCCGCTGCTCCGCTCGGGCAGGCCCGAGGCCGACACCGTCGCCGCCGCCCTCACCGGCGCCGTACTGCGCGGCGCCCGACCGGACTGGCAGTCGTACTTCCCCGGCGCCCGCCGCGTCGACCTGCCCACCTACTCCTTCGACCACGCCCGCTACTGGCTGGAGGGCGCCGCCACCCCCGGCGACGCCGAGGGCTTCGGCCTCGCCGCCGTCGGCCACCCCCTGCTCAGCGCGGCCGTACGGGTCGCGGACCGGGACGCGTACCTCCTCACCGGCCGTGTCTCCCGCCGCACCCACCCCTGGCTGGAGGGCCACGCCGTGGCCGGAACGGTCCTGCTGCCGGCCACCGCCCTCCTCGACCTGGCCTTCCGCGCCGCCGAGCAGGTCGACTGCGACCTGGTCGACGAACTGACGCTCGCCGCACCGCTGGTCCTGCCCGAGCGCGGAGCCGTCCAGCTCCAGCTCGTCGTCGGCGAACCCGACGGGACCGGAGGCCGCAGCCTCGCCGTCTACGCCCGGCCCGACCAGGACGACGACCCGGACCAGCCGTGGACCCTGCACGCCGAGGGCCGCCTCGGCACCGGCACCGCCACCCCCGAGGGACTCCTCGCCTGGCCCCCCGCCGGGGCCACCGAGGTCGACCTCGACGGCGTGTACGACCGGCTCGCCGACGCCGGATACGGCTACGAGAACGCCTTCCAGGGCCTCAGCCGCCTCTGGAAGACACAGGACGAGCTCTTCGCCGAGGTCGTCCTCGGCGAGGAACACCGCACCGACGCCCCCCGGTTCGGCCTCCACCCCGCCCTCCTCGACGCCGCCCTGCACCCGCTGCTCCCCGGCGTCGCCGAGCCCGAAGGCACCTCCTGGCTGCCGTTCTCCTGGTCCGGAGTGAACCTGTACGCCACCGGGGCGACCGTCCTGCGCGTACGGCTCACCCTCGACCGGCCCGGCGACGACTCGCTGAGGGTCGCGCTCACCGTCGCCGACGGCGCGGGCGCAGCCGTCGCCTCCGCCGCATCGCTCCTGCTGCGCCCACTGTCCGAGGAGGCGCTCCGCGGGGCGGGCACCGCCGCACGCGACGGACTGTTCGGCCTCGGCTGGACGACCCTGCCCGCCACCGGCACCGCACCGGCGCGCACCGGCTGGGCCCTGCTCGCCGACGGCGCCGGCCAGGGAAGCGTGCGGGCCCTCGGCGCCGCACTCGACGCGGGCGCCGCGACGCCCGCCGTACTCCTGCTGCGGACGCCCGGCCACACGGCCGACGCGACCGGCGCCCACGACGCCGACGTGACCGGCGAGCACACCACCGACGCGACCGGCGCCCACCACGCCGACCTGCCCGAGCGGGCCCGCACCGCCGTACGGCGGGTCCTCGACACCGTGCAGGACTGGCTAGCCGACGACCGGCTCGCCGAGACCCGGCTCGTCGTCACCACCCGGGGTGCCGTCGCCGCAGGACCCGAGGACGTCACCGACCTGGCCCACGCCGGAGTCTGGGGCCTCCTCAGGTCCGCACAGACCGAGAACCCCGGCCGGATCGTCCTCGTCGACCTCGACCCCGCCACCACCGGAGACCACACCGCAGGCGACCAGGACCGCACGGCAGGCCACCAGGACCGTACGGCCGCCGAGGACCGGCTCCTCGACCTCGCCGTAGCCACCGGCGAAGCCCAGATCGCCGTCCGCGGCGACACCCTCACCGTCCCCCGGCTGACCCGCGCCACCCCCGTGGCCGAACCCCCCACCACCCCCCACTGGGACCGCGGCACCGTCCTCGTCACCGGCGCGACCGGCGCCCTCGGCGCCGTCCTCGCCCGGCACCTCGTCACCGAACACGGAGCCCGCCGACTGCTGCTCCTCAGCCGCCGCGGCCCCGACGCCCCCGGCGCCGACGAACTCCGCACCGAACTCGAAGCACTCGGCGCCCACGCCGAGACCGTCGCCTGCGACGTGACCGACCGCGACTCCCTCGCCGCCGTCCTCGCCGCCGTCCCCGACGAGCACCCGCTCACCGCCGTCGTCCACACCGCCGGCGTCCTCGACGACGGCGTCGCCGCCCAACTCACCCCCGACCAGCTCGACAAGGTCCTCCGCCCCAAGATCGACGCCGCCTGGCACCTCCACGAACTCACCCGGGACCTCGACCTCACCGCCTTCGTCCTCTACTCCTCCGTCGCCGGCCTCATCGGCACCGCCGGCCAGGCCAACTACGCGGCGGGCAACACCTTCCTCGACGCCCTCGCCGCCCACCGCCGCGCCCACGGCCTGCCCGGCCTGTCCCTCGCCTGGGGCCTCTGGGCCCAGGCCAGCACCATCTCCGGCAGCCTCGACGAGACCGACCTGCGCCGCCTGGCCCGCGTCGGCCTGCGCCCCCTCGCCTCCCAGGAGGCGATGGCCCTCTTCGACGCGGCACCCGCCACCGGCGAGGCCGTCCTCGCCGTCACCCGCCTCGACGCGGCGGCCCTGCGCGGCGGCGGCGAACTGCCGCCCGTCCTGCGCGCCCTCGCCGGACCGGCCAAGCGCCGCGCCACCACCGTCGCGACCGGCGGAACCTCCGAGGAGGCCCCGCTCGCCCAGCGGCTCGCCTCCCTCGGCACCGCCGAACGGGAACGCGCCCTCACCGACCTCGTACGCGCCCAGGTCGCCGGCGTCCTCGGACACGGAGACCCCGGCCGCATCGAGGCCGACCGGGCCTTCCAGGAGCTCGGCTTCGACTCCCTCACCGCCGTCGAACTCCGCAACCAGCTGGGCCGGGCGACCGGACTGCGCCTGCCGACCACCCTCGTCTTCGACCACCCGTCGCCGCAGGCCCTCGCCACCCACCTCCTCGGCGAACTCGCCGTGGAGGAGGCCTCGCCCGCCGAACCGGTCCTCACCCCCCTCGCGGGCCTGGAGACGGCCATCGCCGCCGCACCCGACCAGGAGACGCGCGACCTGATCACCGCACGCCTCAAGGAACTCCTCAAGGCCGCCGAGATCGCCGACGGCCTCGGACGCCCGGCGGACACCGAGGACGAGCAGGACCTCGAAACGGCGAGCGACGAGGAGCTCTTCGCGCTCCTCGACGAACTCGAATGACCCCCAGGGCACGCGCCGCCCACGGCGCGCACACGGCAATCGGACACACCACCACACGGGAGCTGAATTCACGTGGCTGACGAGGTACAACTCCGCGAATACCTCAAGAGGGCCATCGCCGACGCCCGAGACGCACGCAAGCGTCTGCGCGAGGTCGAGGACAAGGAACAGGAGCCGATCGCCATCGTCTCCATGGCCTGCCGGTACCCGGGAGGCGTCGCCTCGCCCGAGGACCTGTGGCAGCTGGTCGCCGACGGCGTCGACGCGGTCTCCTACTTCCCCACCGACCGCGGCTGGGACCTGGAGCGCCTCTACGACCCCGACCCGGAGAAGACCGGCACCTCCTACTCCCGCGAGGGCGGATTCCTCTACGACGCCGACCTCTTCGACCCCGAACTGTTCGGGATGTCCCCGCGCGAGGCGCTGGCGGCCGACCCGCAGCAGCGGCTCCTCCTGGAGACCGCCTGGGAGACCTTCGAGCGCGCCGGCATCGACCCGGTGTCGCTCAAGGGCACCCGGACCGGTGTGTTCGCCGGCGTCATGTACAACGACTACGGCTCGCGCCCCCACCTCCCCCCGGAGGACTTCGAGGGCTACCTCTTCAGCGGCAGCGCGGGCTCGATCGCCTCCGGCCGCGTCGCCTACACGTACGGCCTCGAAGGCCCGGCCGTCACCGTCGACACCGCCTGCTCCTCCTCCCTGGTCGCCCTGCACCTCGCGGCCAACGCCCTGCGCCGCGGCGAGTGCGACCTCGCCCTGGCCGGCGGTGTCACCGTGATGTCGACACCGGTCGCCTTCGTGGAGTTCTCCCGGCTGCGCGGGCTCGCCGCCGACGGCCGCAGCAAGTCCTTCTCCGCGGCCGCGGACGGCACCGGCTGGGCCGAGGGCGTCGGCCTCCTCCTCGTGGAGAAGCTGTCGGATGCCCGTCGCAACGGCCATCGGGTCCTCGCCGTGATGCGCGGTTCGGCCGTCAACCAGGACGGTGCGTCGAACGGTCTGACCGCCCCCAACGGTCCGGCGCAGGAACGCGTCATCCGCCAGGCCCTCGCCGGCGCGGGCCTCACCACCGCCGACGTCGACGTCGTGGAGGCCCACGGCACCGGAACGCGGCTCGGCGACCCGATCGAGGCCCAGGCACTCCTCGCCACCTACGGCCAGGACCGCCCCGAGGGCCGCCCGCTGTACCTCGGCTCCCTCAAGTCGAACATCGCCCACGCCCAGGCCGCGGCAGGAGTCGGCGGCGTCATCAAGATGATCCAGGCCATGGAGCACGGCGTGATGCCTCGCACCCTGCACAGCGATCAGCCGACCACCCACGTCGAATGGGACGAGGGCGCCGTCTCCCTGCTCAACGAGGCCAGGCCCTGGCCCGAGACCGGGGCCCCGCGCCGCGCGGCCGTCTCCTCCTTCGGCTTCGGCGGCACGAACGCCCACGTCATCATCGAGGAACCGCCCGCGGCGGCCGAGGAGACCACGGAGAAGCCCCGGGAGGCGTCGGCGGCGCTCCCCGTCGTGCCGTGGATCATCTCCGGCAAGACGGCCACCGCCCTCCGCGACCAGGCACGACGGCTGAACGCCCGCCTCACGGCGGACCTCGCCGTGTCCCCCCTGGACATCGGTTTCTCCCTGGCGACGGGGCGGGCGTCTTTGGACCATCGTGCGGTGGTGACGGGCCGGGACCGTGGCGAGCTCCTCGCCGGGGTGCGAGCACTGGCCGAGGGTGGGACGGCTCCGGGCCTGGTGCACGGTGAGCGGGCCGGGGGCCGTACGGGCTTCCTGTTCACGGGTCAGGGGGCTCAGCGTGCCGGAATGGCGCAGGAGCTGTACGCCTCCTTCCCGGTGTTCGCGGCGGCGTTCGACGAGGTCTGCGGCCTTTTCGATGCGGCGGTGGGCGGTTCTCTGCGTGAGGTGATCGTCTCGGGCGAGGGCCTGGACGAGACGGGCTGGACGCAGCCGGCGCTGTTCGCGGTCGAGGTCGCACTGTTCCGTCTGGTGGAGTCGTGGGGCGTACGCCCGGACTTCGTGACAGGACATTCGATCGGTGAGATCGCGGCCGCGCACGTGGCGGGCGTGTTCTCCCTTGAGGACGCGGTACGTCTGGTGGTGGCACGTGCCGGTCTGATGCAGGCGCTCCCGCGTGGTGGTGCGATGGTCGCCGTGGAGGCGACGGAGGCCGAGGTCGTCGGGCTTCTGGAGGGCCGGGTCGCGATCGCGGCGGTCAACGGTCCCCGCTCGGTCGTCGTATCCGGTGAAGAGGAAGCGGTCCACGAGGTCGCGCGGAAGGTCGGTGAGCTGGGCGGCAGGACCCGTCGTCTGACGGTGAGCCACGCCTTCCACTCGCCGCTGATGGATCCGATGCTGGCCGAGTTCAAGGCCGTCGCCGCCCAGCTGACGTACGAGGCACCCCGTATCGCGGTGGTCTCCACCGTCACCGGCAAGGTCGCCACCGGCGACGACCTCCGTAGCGCCGAGTACTGGGCCGACCAGGTCCGTGGCACGGTCCGCTTCGCCGACGCCGTCGAGACGATGGCCGCCGAGGGCGTCACCTCGTACCTGGAGGTGGGTCCCGACGGTGTGCTGTCGGCACTGGCCGAGGGTGCCGTTCCGGCGCTCCGCCGGGGCCGCGACGAGACCGCGACCCTGCTGTCGGCCGTGGGAACGCTCTTCACCCGGGGCGTCACGGTCGACTGGCGGACGCTGTACGAGGGAACCGGCGCCCGCCAGGTGCCGCTGCCCACGTACGCCTTCCAGCGCCGCCGCTACTGGCTCGAATCCCGCCCCGCCCCCGAGATCCACGGCCACGACGCCCCCACCACCGGCCACCCGGTCCTCGGCTCGCCCATCACGGTGGCCGGCTTCAACCAGATCCTGTTCACCAGCCGCCTCTCCCTGGAGAGCCACCCGTGGCTCGCCGACCACGTCGTCCTCGGCTCGCCCGTCCTCCCGGCGTCCGCACTCGTCGAACTCGCCATCCACGCGGGCGACCTGATCGGCCACCCGGCGCTCGACGAGCTCAACCTCCAGGTGCCGCTGGTGCTCCCGGAGGAGGGCAACATCCAGCTCCAGGTCAGGGCCGGCACTCCGGACGACACCGGACGGCACTGCTTGTGCCTGTACTCCCGCCCCGACGACTTCGACGCGCCGTGGACCATGCACGCCGAGGGCTGGTACCTCACGGAGGAGCCCGAGGTCGCCGCCTCCCTCGCCTGGGACGACGACGCGACGGGCCGGACCACCGAGATCCAGCTCCCCGACGGCCTCCAGACCGACGCCGGACGGTACGGGCTGCACCCGGTCCTGCTGCAGGCGGCCCTGCCCGTCCGCCCCGAGGACCCGGCCGCCGGTACGGTCCCGGTCCCCGCCGACTGGTACGGGGTACGGCTCCACGCCACCGGGGCGACCGCCGTCAAGGCGCGGGTCACGGAGATCGACGAGGGCGCCTTCTCGCTCCAGCTGGCCGACGCGGCCGGCGACCTGGTCGTCTCGGTGGAGTCCATCGTCTTCCGCGACATGCCCAACGAGCAGTTCAGGGCCGCCGTGGGCGGCGACAGCACGGGACGCGAATCGCTCTTCCACGTCGACTGGACGCCCACCACCCTGCCGGAGCCGGCCGAACCGCTCACGTGGGCCGTCCTGGACCCGGACGGCACCGGCGGGCAGAACGGCACCGGCGAGAACAGGTACGCGCACCCCACCGAGGTGGCCGCGGCCGTCGCCGCCGGCACCCGCGTCGATGCCGTCCTGCTGCCCTGGCCCCCCGCGGATCCCGGCGCCGACCAGGCCGCCGCCACGCACACGGCCACGCGGAAGACCCTCGCGCTGGTACGGGAGTGGCTGGCCGACGAGCGCCTTGAAGGGACCCGGCTCGTGGTGGTCACCTCGGGCGCGGTCGCCACCGACGACGGGGAGGACGTCACCGACCTGGCGGGCGCCGCCGTCTGGGGCCTGCTCCGCTCGGCCCAGTCGGAAGCCCCCGACCGCATCGTCCTCATCGACACGGACACGGACACGGACACGGACACGGGCACGGGCACGGGCAGCGGTACGGGTACGGGTACGGGCGCCGGCACCGAGGGGACGCTCTCCCTCCTCGCCGCCGGTGAACCCCAAGCCGCCCTGCGCGACGGCAAGACGCTCCTGCCCCGCCTGCGACGAGTCCCCGTCACCGACAAGCCCGCCGGCCGACCCCCCGTCTGGAAGCACGGCACCGTCCTCGTCACCGGCGGCACCGGCACCCTCGGCGCCGAGTTCGCCCGCCACCTCGTCGCCGAGCACGGCGCCACCCGTCTCCTCCTGCTCTCCCGTACCGGGGAACAGGCCGACGGCACGGCAGGGCTCCTGGACGACCTGCGGGGCATCGGCGCCCACGTCACCGTCGCCACCTGCGACGTCGCCGATCGCGACGCGCTCGCCCGGGTGCTCGCGGGCATCCCGGAGGAGCACCCGCTGACCGCGGTCGTGCACACCGCCGGCGTACTCGACAACGGACTGCTCCCCGCGCTCACCGACGACCGGCTCACCGACGTGCTGCGGCCCAAGGCGGACGCGGCCTGGCACCTGCACGAGCTGACCCGTCACCTGGAACTGGAGGCGTTCGTGACGTTCTCCTCCACCGTGGGCGTCCTCGGCGGCCCCGGCCAGGCCAACTACGCGGCGGCCAACGCCTTCCTGGACGCCCTCGCCGCCCACCGGCGCGCCCAGGGCCTGCCGGCGACCTCCATCGCCTGGGGCCTGTGGCAGCTCGGCGGCATCAACGCCCACCTCGCCGAGAGCGACCTCAACCGCTTCGCCCGCGACGGCTTCCGGCCGATCGCCCGCGTCGAAGGCCTCTCCCTGTTCGACCGGGCCACCGCCGACGGCCGGGCCGCCCTCGTCGCGACCCCGGTGGGCGTGACCGCCGTACGGGCCCAGGCCCGGATCCCCGCCCTCCTGAGCGAGCTCGCGGCCCTGCCGGGCCGCCGCGTCGCCCGGTCCGGGCCCGCCGACCACGCCGCCGACCCGGCGGCCGGCCTCGCCGCACGACTGGGCGAGCTGAGCGAGGTGGAGCAGGAGCAGTTCCTCCTCACCCTCGTGCGCACCGACGTCGCCGCGGTCCTCGGCCGTACCGACGCCGAGTCCATCGCCCCGGAACGCGCCTTCCAGGACCTCGGCTTCGACTCGCTCACCGCGGTCGACCTGCGCAACCGGATCGGCACCGCCACCGGCGTCAAACTTCCCGCCACCCTCGTGTTCGACCACCCCACCCCGGCGGCCCTCGTCGCGTTCCTGCGGGACCGCCTCACCCCCCAGGCACCCGACGCCCGCCAGGCGCTCCTCGACGAACTGGACGAGGTGGAACGGAAGCTGGCCGCCGTGTCCCAGGGCGACCAGGACCGGTCCGCCGTCTCCGCCCGCCTCCGTGCCCTGCTGTCCCGGGTCGAGGGGGCCGACGGTACGGCCGCGGTGCCCGGCGCCGGCACGTACGACCCGTCCGACGCGGCCGACGATTCCGACGCCATCGAGTCGGCCTCCGTCGACGAGCTTCTCAGCTTCATCGACAACGAACTCGGCAGCTCCACCCCCTAGGTCGCGCCCGGTATGCCCCACCCGGAAAGCCCCACCCGGCCCGCGATGCCTGGCCGGCGATGCCGGCTCGCGAAGCCCGGCTCGCGATGCCCGGCCCTTCGATGCCCGGCATGACCTAGTGCCCGCTCCGCCGTCGCCCCCGGCGGCGGACGGGTCCCAGAGCCGGTCCGGCGGCCCCCTTCCGCCGGACCGGCCCCCTGCCACTCAGCCTTCGCCCGAGGAGAGCACGAACCCGATGTCCAACCCGTCGAACGAAGAGAAGCTGGTCGAGTACCTGAAGCGGGTCACGGTCGACCTGCAGAAGGCGCATCGCAAGATCGCCGCACTGGAGGCCGCCGACTCCGAGCCGATCGCCGTCGTCGGCATGGCCTGCCGCTTCCCCGGAGGAGTGGCCTCCCCCGACGACCTGTGGCGACTTGTCGACTCCGGCACCGACGCCATCACCGACTTCCCCACCGACCGCGGCTGGGACCTGGAGCGCCTCTACGACCCCGACCCGGGCCGCGCGGGCACCTCCTACACCCGCAAGGCCGGCTTCCTGCACGACGCCGCCCTCTTCGACGCCGGGTTCTTCGGGATCTCGCCCCGCGAGGCCCTCGCCATGGACCCGCAGCAGCGCCTCCTCCTGGAGACCTCGTGGGAGGCGTTCGAGCAGGCGGGCATCGACCCCGACACCCTGCGCGGAAGCCGTACGGGCGTCTTCGCGGGCATCATCGAGCAGAGCTACCTCGGCCTGGACGGACCCGAGGAGTTCGAGGGCTATCTGCTGACGAGCAAGCTCAGCAGCGTCGCCTCCGGCCGGGTCGCCTACAGCCTCGGTCTCGAAGGCCCCGCCCTCTCCGTCGACACCGCCTGCTCCTCCTCGCTCGTCGCCCTCCACCTGGCGATCCAGTCGCTGCGCTCCGGCGAGTCCGACCTGGCCCTGGCCGGCGGTGTCACGGTGACCGCGACGCCGGGCGGATTCGTCGACTTCTCCCGGCAGAGCGGCCTGGCGCCCGACGGCCGGATCAAGTCCTTCTCCGCCGACGCGGACGGCACCTCGTGGTCGGAGGGCGTCGGCATGCTCCTCGTCGAGAAGCTGTCCGACGCCCGCCGCAACGGCCACCAGGTCCTGGCCGTCATCCGGGGCTCGGCCGTCAACCAGGACGGTGCGTCGAACGGTCTGACCGCCCCCAACGGCCCCTCGCAGGAGCGGGTCATCCGCCAGGCCCTCGCGGACGCGGGCCTCACCACCGCGGACGTCGACGTCGTCGAGGCGCACGGCACCGGGACCCGGCTCGGCGACCCGATCGAGGCACAGGCCCTGCTCGCCACCTACGGCCAGGGCCGCCCGGAGGGCCGCCCGCTCTACCTCGGCTCCCTCAAGTCGAACATCGGCCACACCGTCGCCGCCGCCGGTGTCGGCGGCGTCATCAAGATGATCCAGGCCATGGAACACGGCGTGCTGCCCCGCACCCTGCACGTGGAGAGCCCCACGCCGATGGCGGACTGGGACTCCGGCGCCGTCGAGCTGCTCACCGAGGCCCGGGACTGGCCGGCCACCGAGCGCGCCCGTAGGGCCGCCGTCTCCGCCTTCGGCGTCAGCGGCACGAACGCGCACGTGATCATCGAGCAGCCGCCCGTGGAGGAACCCGCGCAGGCCGAGACGGCCGAACTGCCCGTGGTTCCCTGGCTGCTGTCGGGCCGGACGCCGGACGCCCTGCGCGAGCAGGCCCGCCGCTTCCACGACCACGTCTCGGCCGACGCCACCCACTCCCCCCTGGACATCGGTTTCTCCCTGGCGACGGGGCGGGCGTCCCTGGACCACCGAGCGGTGGTGACGGGCCGGGACCGTGGCGAGCTCCTCGCCGGGGTGCGAGCGCTGGCCGAGGGTGGGACGGCTCCGGGCCTGGTGCACGGTGAGCGGGCCGGGGGCCGTACGGGCTTCCTGTTCACGGGTCAGGGGGCTCAGCGTGCCGGAATGGCGCAGGAGCTGTACGCGTCGTTCCCGGTGTTCGCGGCGGCGTTCGACGAGGTCTGCGGCCTTTTCGATGCGGCGGTGGGTGGTTCTCTGCGTGAGGTGATCGTCTCGGGCGAGGGCCTGGACGAGACGGGCTGGACGCAGCCGGCGCTGTTCGCGGTCGAGGTCGCACTGTTCCGTCTGGTGGAGTCGTGGGGTGTGCGTCCGGACTTCGTGGCGGGGCATTCGATCGGTGAGATCGCGGCCGCGCACGTGGCGGGCGTGTTCTCCCTTGAGGACGCGGTGCGTCTGGTGGTGGCGCGTGCCGGTCTGATGCAGGCGTTGCCGCGTGGTGGTGCGATGGTCGCCGTGGAGGCGACGGAGGCCGAGGTCGTCGGGCTTCTGGAGGGCCGGGTCGCGATCGCGGCGGTCAACGGTCCCCGCTCGGTCGTCGTATCCGGCGAGGAGACGGCCGTTCTCGAAGTCGGCCGCAAGGTCGAGGAGCTGGGCGGTCGCATACGCCGCCTGACGGTGAGCCACGCCTTCCACTCTCCGCTCATGGACCCGATGCTGGCCGAGTTCAAGGCCGTCGCCGCCCAGCTGACGTACGAGGCTCCCCGTATCGCGGTGGTCTCCACGGTCACCGGCAAGGTCGCGACGGGCAAGGAGCTCCGTTCGGCCGACTACTGGGCCGACCAGGTCCGCGGTACGGTCCGCTTCGCCGACGCCGTCGAGACGATGGTCTCCCAGGGCGTCACCGCGACCCTGGAACTCGGCCCCGACGGCGTCCTGTCCGCCCTCGCGGCCGAGCTCGTCCCCTCCGCCGTCGCCCTGCTGCGCCGCGACCGGCCCGAGGCCGACACGGCCGTCGGCGCGCTCGGCCGCCTCCACCGGCACGGCGTCCCCGTCGACTGGGCGGGGTTCTTCGCCGGCACCGGTGCCCGCCGGGTCCCCCTGCCCACGTACGCCTTCCAGCACCAGCGCTACTGGGTGGAGTCGGCGGCCGTCGCCCCCGACGCCGCCGGGCTCGGCATGCGGTCGACCGGCCACCCGCTGCTCGGCGCCGCCGTCGTCCTCGCGGGCGCCGACCGGACCGTGTTCACCAGCACCTTCTCCCCCCGAACCCTTCCGTGGCTCGCCGACCACACCGTCTCCGGTTCCGTGGTGCTGCCGCCCGCCGCGCTCGTGGAGCTCGTCGTCCGGGCCGGGGACGAGTCGGGGGCGACCACCCTCGACGAACTCGTCCTGGACACCCCGCTCGTCCTCGGCAAGGGCGGCACCCACCAGCTCCAGGTCGCCGTGGGCGCCCCCGACGCCACCGGCCGCCGCCCGGTCACCGTGCACGGCCGCCCCGACGACCCCGACGCGACGTGGACCGCGCACGCCCACGGCACGTTGAGCGTCACCGCCCAGGGCCCCGGGTTCGAGCCGGTCGAGTGGCCGCCCGCCGACGCCGAGGAGACCGCCCTCGAAGAGCTGTACGCCGGTCTCGCCGACGCGGGCCTCGCGTACGGCCCGGCGTTCCAGGGCCTCACCGCCGCCTGGCGCCGTGGCGACGAGCTCTTCGCCGAGGTCGCGCTGCCCGAGCAGGCGACCGGCGCCGAGGACTTCACCCTGCACCCCGCGCTCCTCGACGCGGCGGTACGGCCCCTCCTGCCCGCCGTACCGGAGGGTGCTCCGCTCGCCGGGCACTGGCGCGGCGTACGGCTGCACGCGACCGGCGCCACCGCGCTCCGGGTCCGTATCGCCCCGGGGGCCGGTGGCGGCGCGCGCGTCGAACTCGCCGACCCGTCGGGGCAGCCCGTCGCCGTCGTCGCCGAGACGGCGGTGCGCGGTGTCGACGACGGCGCGTTCGCGACGGCCGCCGGTCGGCACGACGACGCGCTGTTCCACATGGGCTGGACGCCGCTGGGCGTGCGGCCGGCGGGGGAGACCCGTCCGGCCACGCTCGGCGACGAGGGCGACTTCACGAGCCCCGGCGAGGTGGCCGCGGCCGTCGCCGCCGGACGGGAGGTACCCGTCGTCGTCCTCCGTGTCCGGCCGGAACCGGCGGGCTCGCTGCCCGGTTCGGTCCACGCCACGACGGAGAAGGCACTCGGCCTGGTGGGTGAGTGGTTGGCCGACGAGCGTCTTGAAGGGACCCGGCTCGTGGTGGTCACCTCGGGTGCGGTCGCCACCGCCGACGGGGAGGACGTCACCGACCTGGCGGGCGCCGCCGTCTGGGGCCTGCTCCGCTCGGCCCAGTCCGAGCACACCGGCCGCATCGTCCTCGTCGACGCCGACCCCGACGCCGACCCCGATGCCGATCCGGACACCGGCCACGTCACCGGCCTGGTCACGGCCCTCGCCGTCTCCGGCGAACCCCAGGCAGCCCTGCGCGCCGGACAGGTGTACGTCCCCCGGCTCGCGAGGGCCGTCGTACCCGCTCCCGGCACCGCCCCGGCCTGGAACCCCGACGGCACGGTCCTGATCACCGGCGGCACCGGCAGCCTCGGCGCCCTCTTCGCCCGCCACCTCGTCACCGCGCACGGGGTGCGTCACCTCCTGCTCACCAGCCGCAGCGGCCCGGCCGCCGCCGGTGCGAAGGAGCTGTCGGCCGAACTGACCGCCCTGGGCGCCCGGGTCACCGTCGCCGCCTGCGACACGGCCGACCACACGGCGCTCGCCGAGCTCCTCGACACGATCCCCGCCGACCTCCCGCTCACCGGCGTCGTACACGCCGCCGGCATCCTGGACGACGGCCTCCTCACCACCCTCACCCCCGAGCGGCTGCACGCCGTACTGCGGCCCAAGGTCGACGCCGCCTGGAACCTGCACCGCCTCACCCAGGACAAGGACCTCACCGCCTTCGTCCTCTTCTCCTCGATCGCCGCGGTCGTCGGCGGCCCCGGCCAGTCCAACTACGCCGCCGCCAACCAGTTCCTCGACGCCCTCGCCCAGCACCGGCACGCGCGCGCCCTGCCCGCCACCTCGGTCGCCTGGGGCCTCTGGGAGCAGTCCGGCGGCATGAGCGGCCACCTCAGCGAGACCGACCTCGGCCGCATCGCCCGCAGCGGCTTCCGCCCCGTCCCCCAGGCCCAGGGGCCCGCGCTGCTCGACCGGGCGATCGCCCTCGGACACCCGGCCGTCGTCGCGACCCCGCTGGACATCGCGGTCCTGCGCGAACAGCCCGGCCGCATCCCGGCGGTCCTCACCGGGCTCGCCCCCGCCCCGCTGCGCCGGGCCGCCGCCGGGGAGGGCGCGGCCGCGACCGCCTCGCTCGCCGACCTGGTCGCCGGGCTCGACGGGCCCGAGCGCGAACAGGCCGTCCTGGACGCGGTGCTCGAACTCAGCGCGGCCGTACTCGGCCATGCCGACACCTCCGGCATCCAGCCCGGACAGCCGCTGACCAAACTCGGCTTCGACTCGCTGACCTCGGTCGAGCTCCGCAACCGGCTGAGCGCCCTGGTCGACTCCAAGCTGCCCGCGACGCTGGTCTTCGACCACCCCACGCCCGCCGCCCTCGCCGCCTTCGTCTCAGGCCAGCTCGCCGGCGGGCCGGGTGCGGACGCCGCCCCGGCGCTCCCCGCCGTGGACTACGCGGTCGAGGTGCGCCTCGCCGACGACATCCGCCCGGCGGTCGAGGTCGTCACGTCGGCGGCGGAGCCGCGGTCGATCCTGCTGACCGGAGCCACCGGCTTCCTCGGCGCGTTCCTGCTGCGCGACCTGATGCGGACGACCACGGCGACGATCCACTGCCTGGTCCGCGGCGCCGACCAGGACGAGGCGATGAAGCGGCTGCGGACCAACATGGAGTGGTACCGGCTGTGGGACGAGGTCGACGAGAGCCGGCTCTCGCCCGTCCTCGGCGACCTGGCCGAGGAGCGGCTCGGCCTCACGGAGGAGCACTTCGACGACCTGGCGCGGACGGTGGACGCCGTCTACCACAACGGCGCCCGGGTCCACTGGCTGCACCCGTACACGGCGCTGCGCGACGCCAACGTCCGCGGCACCGAGGAGGTGCTGCGCCTGGCAGCCCGTCACCGCACCGTCCCCGTCCACTACGTGTCCACCGTCGGCGTCTTCGACGGGGTACGGGAGGAGGGCGTCCCGCTCAAGGTGACCGACCCGACCGGCCCCGCCGAGGCCCTGCCCAGCGGCTACCTCCAGAGCAAGTGGGTCGCCGAGCAGCTCATCGGCACCGCCCGCGACCGGGGGCTGCCCGTCTCCGTCTACCGCGTCGACGTGATCTCCGGCGACACCCGGACCGGCGCCTGCCAGACCCGCGACTTCGTCTGGCTCAGCCTCAAGGGCATCCTGCAGTCGGCGGCGGTGCCCGCCGGTACCAGCGGCCGGTTCCACCTGCTGCCCGTCGACTACGTCAGCGCCGCCATCACCACCCTCTCCCGGCAGCGGGACACCGCCGGCCGTACCTTCCACCTGTTCAACCAGAGCTCCCTCAGCCTCGCCCAGTGCGTGGAGAACCTGCGGGCGTACGGGTACGCGCTGGACGAGCGGGACCGGCGGAGCTGGCACGAGGAGGTCGGCGCGAGCAGCGACAACGCGCTGCGCCCGCTGCTCCACGCCTTCGAGATGATGACCTCCGACACCGACGGCTTCTACCCGCCGATCGACACCTCGGAGACCCTCGCGGCCCTCGCGGGGACCGGCGTCGACTGCCCGCCGCTGACCGCCGAGCTCTTCGCCCGGTACGTCGACTTCTTCGTCGAGGTGGGCCACTTCCCGCCCGTGCCGGACCGCGAGCCGGCGCGCGTGTGACGGGACGTCAGGGCCGGGATCCGACGCGCACATGACGGGAGGTCAGGGCCGGGGCCCGACGAAGTGCCCCGGCCCGGACCTCTTGACCCACCCTTGACCTGACATACCTTCCCTTTACCTCGGGGGAAGACGGCAGGTGACGGACTGCCAGATGGCAGCATCGGCGCCATGAGCGATACGGGTGGGTTACTGCAGGACAAGGTCATTCTGGTCACGGGGGCGAGCAGCGGAATCGGTGCGGCGGCCGCGTACCTCTTCGCCCGCGAAGGCGCGTCGGTGGTCCTCGCCGCGCGCCGGGAGGAGAGGCTCACCGCCTTCGTGGCGGAGCTGACGGCCAAGGGGTTCGAAGCCTCGTCGGTGGTGTGCGACGTGACGCGCGCCGAGGACGCGCGGCGGGCGGTCGCACACGCGACGGAACGTTTCGGCAGGCTTGACGGCGCTTTCAACAACGCGGGCATCGGCGGGGACCAGGCCCCCCTCCACGAGATGGGGGACGAGGTCTACGACACCATCCTCGACACCAATGTGCGGGGACTGTGGAACTGCCTGCGCGCCGAGGTCGGCGCGATGCTCGCGAGCGGCGGCGGCGCCATCGTCAACAACAGCAGCGTGGGCGGCCTGGTGGCGATAGCCACCGCCGCCCCTTACGTGGCGTCCAAGCACGCGGTGGTCGGCTTCACCCGCGCCGCGGCCGACGAGTACGCGAGGCAGGGCATCCGCGTGAACGCGGTGGCACCCGGTCCGACCCGCAGCGAGATCACGGTCGGCTGGTTCGCGCGCAACCCCGGTCTGGAGCAGACGGTCGAGGCGGCCACCTCCCAGCGGCGCACCGCCGCACCCGAGGAGGTGGCCGAGGCCGCGGCCTGGCTGCTCAGCGACAGGTCCTCGTACGTCACCGGTGTCGTCATGCCGGTGGACGGCGGCTACCTCAACCACTGAGCGCGGCCGGGCCGGTAAGGAACAGGGGCGGTGCCGGTCCACGGACCGCACCGCCCCGCACGCCGGCATCGCTACCGTGCGCAGTCCATGGAGACGGAGAAGGCGCGTCCGCCGTTCTGCACCCCGGTGATCTCGACGTGCAGGACACCCTCGTCGGGTGCGGGGACGACGGAAGCGTCGATCCACAACGGGGCGTCGAACTCGACGTAGCGGTTGAAGGTGCTCATCACACGGATGGGATGGCAGTCCGGTGCGGTGACCGCGTGCGCGGCCTGGTAGGCGGCCTCGACCAGCACCAGGCCGGGCACGTGGTCGACCCGGTGGTCGTACAGCGCGAGGTTGGACACGTCCGTGCGCAGCTGCCAGCGGTTCGGGAGGCCGCTCGGGGCGAGGAGGACCTCGCGCTCATGGGTGCGCCCGACCGTGTGCGCGAGGACCGGAGCGGGTGAGGTCACGTCTTCCCAGGCGACCTCGGCGTGCGCGCCGCGCAGCCTGCGGTAGGCCGCGGGGGCGATCCCGCTGTAGTCGAGACGTGCCTCCACGACCAGCCGTCCTTCGGACAGGATCGACTGCTCGATGCGCAGGGAGCGCGGATTGTTGCGCTTGGCTGTCACCAGAATGAACAGGTTGTCCGGTTTGTTTTTTGGATCGTAAAAATCGCCGGAGACGCTGAAGTCCATCAGCTCCATGAGCGTCTGGTGCGACAGCGGGACCGATAACTCCGCGTGCCCTATGAGCAGGGCGCACTGACGGACCGTCTGGGCGAGCAGCAGTGGCACGGAGCCGCCGTAGACCCCGGCCTCGGGCCAGTGTGCGGTCACGGCGAAGCGGTCCGACCCCAATGAGGACCACTTCGTGAGGAGGACGGCGTCCTCGTCGTGCAGATGCACGTACTCCTTGGGAACGTTCCGGACGGGCGCGGCGATCCGATGGACGACGTTGGTGTGTCGTCGGCGATCGGAGAGCAGGGCTTTGGGCATGATCCCCCCCTGGGTCAGGCCTAGATTGAGGTGCCGGGTTCCGACACGGGATAAGATACCGGCTAAGCGGTCCTTTTCAAGGAACAGTTTCAAAGCACAAGTACTGAGAGGTGGCCTGTGGCGCAGCAGGAACGTGCGATCCGTACCCGGCGGATCATCCTGGAGGCCGCTGCCGAGATGTTCGACGAGCGCGGCTACGAGTCGACGACCATCGCCGAGATCCTGGAGCGGGCGGATGTGACCAAGGGAGCCCTGTACTTCCACTTCCCCTCCAAGAGCGATCTGGCGCGCGGCGTCCTCGCCGCCGCCGTGACCACCGACGGCGTCCGCCCGCAGGAGCTCAAGCTCCAGGAGATGGTCGACACCCTGCTGCTGCTGGCCTACCGGCTACCCCGCGAGCCGATGCTCAGCGCGGCGCTGCGGATGGCGGTCGATCTCCAGTCCCGTCGGCAGTTCGGCACGGCCTGGCCGGACTGGACCGAGCTGCTCGCCGGATTCCTCAAGGACGCCAAGGCCCGGGGAGAGGTCCTTCCGTACATCGACGAGGCGGACATCGCCCGCATGATCGTGAGCACCTGGACCGGCGTCCGGGTGGTGTCCGAGGGACTTCCGGGTACCTACGACCTGGCCGCCGAGATCGCTCTGCTCCTCCAGCTCCTGCTGCACGCGATCACGACCCCCGCCGTCCTGCCCCGCCTGGAGATCTCGGCCGCCCGGGCCGCCCACCTCTACGACGACATGCCGGCCTGGCGCGCCACGTCCGAGGCCGTCGGCGCCGGCTGAGGCCCTCCCGGGCCGACCGGCGCTCACCCCGTGCGGGTCGACTCCCACAGGGGTACCACCACACCACCGCGCGGGACGGGGGGTGCCGCCGGGCCCCGGGGCGGGCTGAGCACCCTCTCGTGCAACCACTGGATGTCGGGCGACGGTTCGAGCCCCAGCTCCTCCCGCAGGATGCGCCGGACCTTCTGGTAGGCGTCCAGCGCCTCGGCGCGCCGGCCCGCCTGGTGCAGGGCGGCGATCAGCTGGCCGTGGAACCACTCGTTGAGCGGGTAGTCGTGCACGAGCGTCCGCAGCTCGGGGACGAGTTCACGAAGCCGCCCGAGCAGCCGCATGGCCTCGATCCGCAGTTCGAGCGCCCTGATCCGCAACTCCTCCAGATGGACGATCCGGCCGGCGAGCACATCGCCGGTCGGCACGTTGGACAGCACGGGGCCGCGCCACAGGTCGAGCGCCATGCCGAGGGCGTCGGCCGCAGCCTCGTACCGGCCCGCCCGGAGCTCGTCCTTCCCCCGGGCGACGAGCCGTTCGAAGGTCTTGATGTCGATCGCGGCGTCGTCGACGTGCATCGTGTACCCGCCGAAGCGCGTGGTCAGCAGGGAGTGCTCGGTGTCCGGACGGGCGTCGTCCGTGAGCAGTCTCCGCGCGTGGTGCACATAGGTCTGCACCGTGTTGAGGGCCGAGCGCGGCGGGCTGTGCTGCCACAGCTCCTGGATGAAGGTGTCCGGCGTCACGAGGTCGTTGGCATGGGTGAGGAGTACGGCCAGGATCTGGGAGACCTTGGGGGTACCCACCGGAAGGACCGCACCGCTGTCGGCGACGATCTGGAACGGTCCGATGAGGTTGAAACGCATGACGCACTCTCCTTCGGGGCGAACGTCTCGGGTGGTGCGGGACGGCTGGTCGGCTGCCGGCGAGGCAGGGCGGCTCAGCCGGCCCCGAGGAGCAGCGGCCTCATGGCCGTTCGGTGCGGTACGGCGTCTCCGATGACCGCCCGCACGCAGGCGAGGTGGGCCACCGAGGCCAGCGTGATGTGACGGTGCCAGCCCTGGAAGGACCGTCCGGCGAAGTCCCGCAGCCCCACGCGCGTGGCCACCAGACCGTCGTCGCGGTCCACGACCTCCGCGAGCCCGGCCAGCGACAGCACGGGGCCGTGGCGCATCCGGCCGTCCGCCAGCCACAACCGCGCCGCGGACAGGTCGGATTCGGGCCACTCGGCCACCAGGAGCCGCGGTCCGCCGGCGGGTGCCCCCGGCAGCATCACGGGAACGGCCATGGACAGGCCCCTGCCTCCCGTGACGAGCCGGGCACGGGGCCGCCAGAGGTGGCGCATCGAGCCGATGAGCCCCGCCGCGGTGAGCGGCAGATCGCCGTGGCCGGGCAACACCAAGGGGTCCACCCGCAGCCGGAGCCGCCGCTCGACGCGCTGGATCAGCGGGATCCCGGCCTCCCCGAAGAGCCGCCCCATCCGCAGCGGATCGAGTCCCGGCGCGTCGAGGACCACGGGAAGGGGAGCCCCGGAGAGGGAGCGCGCGGCACGCAGGGCGACGTCGCCCGCGTTCTCCTCCGGACTCAGTGCCCGGCTGGTCGCCGGGATGTGGGCCCGTAACCGCCGGGAGCGGTCCTCGATCCAGTCGGCCGGCAGGACGAGCTGCCAGTTCACCGGCACGCCCGCGGCCGGCGAGGCCAGCCAGGCGCCGAACGACTGCTGCCCGGTGACGGTCCGTCCGAGCTGCGGCGCGTAGTACTCCGCCACGCCGACCGAGTGCCCGCCGGCCTTGGGCACGACGGTGGGGCGCACCACCACGGCCCGGGACCCGAGCAGTTCGTCCGTACGGCGGGCGAGGCCGCGGCGTACGGGCTCCCACTCCCACGAGGACGCGCTGATGAAGTGGTGGACGCTCTGCTTGCGCGCCGCCTGCCCGCCCAACTGGTCGGCCACGTTGCGCAGGGTCTTGCGCCCGTGCGCGCCCAGCAGCCCCACCACGTACTCGCCGGCCTTCAGCCGCTGGTCGTTCCTCGGCAGGGAGTCGAACAGGTCGAGGGGTATCCCGGCGAGCGTCTCGTGGAACGTCGGACCGATCGAGGGCGAGTGCATGTCCAGTTACTCCCTGCGAAACCGTGGTGTCCTGTGTGTCGGTCGTGGCACGCCGGAGGAGAGCCGCGCCGAGCGAGGAGCTGTGTGGCGAGCCGCAAGTAAATGAAACCACACAGCCGGTTTGTTGTGTGGTTCCCGTGTGCACCAAACCGCGAGTGCGCGAAGGGGAGGCGCCGGGAAGGGAATTCGTACGCGATTCGTACGCGACATGCCCGACCGATGCGCGCCATGAGCACGCGAAGCGTGCGGTTCATGGGATAGGTTGCCAGGTAGGAGGTATGGCATGTCCGAGTTGTTCGACGCGGTCGACGCACTGCTCGCGTCCCGCGCCACGCTGCCGTCGCCGGAAGAGCGCAAGCGGCTGCGCAGGGCCCACGGGCTGACGGTCGACGAGGTCGCGACGGCGCTGAAGGTACGTCGTGCCACGGTCAGCTACTGGGAGTCCGGCAGGACCGAGCCGAGGCCGCCGGAGCGCGACGCGTACGCGCGTCTCCTCGAAGGTCTCGCGAAGCTCTACCCCGCAGACGCGGCCGCGCCCGAACTGCCCGAGCCGCAGGAGCCGTCGGAGGCACCGCTGCCCGAGCCGCCCGCGGACACCACCGCCACCGCTGCGGCCACCGTCCCACCCGCCGCTCAAGCCACCTCCGCAACCACCGCACCGCCCCCGCCCCGGACCACCAGGCCGCCACTGAGCCCGACGCCGGCTCCGACGTCGGCGTCGGCGACGCGCCGCGCGCCCACCAGGAAGCCCGCCCCGGCGGGCACCCGGGCCGCATCCCCCGCGAGCACCCCCACCGACGCCGACCCGCGCTTCGCGAACGGCCCGCTCGCCGTGGTCGACGTAGCCGCCGACGGCCAGGTCTTCGCGTACTGCACCGGTGGCCTGGTCCTGGACGTACCGGCGAAGTCGCTGCCGGCCCTCGTCGAGTGGACCCTGACGGAGGGAAGGCTCGGGCAGCCGAAGCTCGCCGGGCCCGGCAGGAGCGCGGACCCGCTGATCGTGCTCACCGAAGCCGCGCTGGAGCGCTACGGCCTGCCGACCACCCTCACCGAGCAGGAGCGGGTCGCCGGACGGATTCCGGAGGGCCACAAGGTCATCAAGCAGCTGACCCGGCAGGACTGGCAGCTGACGAAGCGCGGCTTCGGCCCATGGGCGCGGATCTACCGCCCCGCCACCGGCTCGGAGCGGGCCTGCGTCCAGCTGTGCATCCCGTCGTGGGACGCGCTCGACACCCGCCACTGGGGCGACGCCGCCGGCCTCGCCCCGGCGGAGCTCGCCCGACTCCTCGGCACGTACGCGGAACGGGTGATGACACCGCGCGGGTCGACCGCGGTGACGGGCCTGGAACTGATGACCGCGCTGCACCCGCCGACCCGCGCCTCCGAGCCCGACGCCGACGGCAAGCGCCACTCCGAGCACAACCCCGGGAGCCTGGGCAAGGACCCGGTCGACCCGGCGCCGTGCGAGGCCCCCGACGGCCACCCGCTGCTGGCGGACCTGCCGCGGTTCCACGTCCGCGGCCCGGCGGAGAAGCTGTTCGAGGAGGCGTACGACTGGGCGCGGCCGATGACGGACGCCGAGTGCACCCGCCGGCACCTGGTCGGCATCGACGTGAACATGGCCTTCGCCGCCGGTGCCAACGGCCTGATCGTCGGCACCGGCGCGCCGACACACGTCAAGGAGCCGGTGTTCGACCCGAAGCTGCCCGGCTCGTGGCTGGTCGACCTCTCCCACGTCGACCTCTCCCGGGTGAAGGTCGCCAAGGACAAGTGGGTGCGACTGGACGGCAGCCGGCTGCCGAGCCCGTTCACGCCGAAGGGCGAGCACCCGCAGGGCCCGGCCTGGTACGCGACGCCGACCGTGGCGTACGCGGTGGAGCTCGGCTACGACGTCGCGCCGACCGAGGCGTACGTACGGCACGAGAACGGCCGCTACCTGGACGGCTGGTACAACCGGCTCCGCGACGCCTACCTCGCCACGATGGCCGACCTCGGCGTGGCCGCGGACCTGCCGCCCGAGGACTTCCTGACGGCGATGGACAGCCACAAGAGCCGCGACCCCGAACTGGCGATCGTCGTCTCGGCGATCAAGGCGACGGTCAAGGGCGGCCTGGGCAAGCTGCGCGAGCGCCCCCGCGGGGAGGGCTGGCGGCCGGGCGAGCCGTGGCGGGCCCTGGCCCGGCCCACCTGGCGGCCGGACATCCGCGCGGCGGTCATCTCCCGCACCCGGATCAACCTGCACCGCAAGATCGTCAAGCACGCCGCCTTCACCGACGACTACCCGATCGCGGTCCTGTCCGACTGCGTCGTGTACGCCGCCGACGGCACCTCGCCGCTGGACTTCCTGCCCTACCGCGAGGGCAAGCCGCTGCCCGGCGGCTTCAAGCTCGGCATCAACCCCGGCCTGGTCAAGCACGAGGGCACCCAGACCGTCCTGTGGGGCGAAGAGGTCCGCGAGCGGTTCGACGCACCGGAACTCAACCTCGCCCGGTACATCAAGGACGGCACCGTCACCGATGCCGACAACGGGGAGTAGCAGCCGATGAGCATGTTCGGGGACGGCCTCGAAAAGGCGGTGCAGAAGGCGTTCACCCGCCCGGCGCCCAAGAGCGCCGGCGCGCAGATGAGGTACCTGGTCAAGCAGCTCAAGGGCACCAAGGCGGTCGCCCAGATGCTGCGGATCTCCCAGCGCACCGTCGAGCGGTACGTGAAGGACCAGATCAAGAAGCCCCGCGCGGAACTCGCCGCCCGCCTGGAGGCCGAGGTCAAGAAGCGGTGGCAGCCGCAGATCCGGGCGAAGGCCAAGGAGAAGGCGTCGAGCACCGGCGGCATCATCATCGACACCCAGGCCCGGCTCGGCTACACCGCCCCGATCGGCTCGACCGACCAGGACCGCATCCGCCACCTGACCGTGGCCCTGCCCCCGCAGTACGCCGCACGCCTCTTCCGGGCCCAGGACGCCGGCGCCACCGACACCGAGCTCCAGCAGATCGCGGCCGAAGGCCTCAAGGAGATCTACTTCCAGGACGGCGGCCGCCGAGCCGGCTCGCTGGAAGAAGTCCGCTTCACGGACATCGAGCACCTGGAATTCGACCTGTAGACCCCGCACTTCGCACGACCGGCGAGCCCCGGACCAGTCGGTCCGGGGCTCGCTGACGTATCGCGGGTGTCGGCGTCCGTATCGGGGAGCGCGCTGTCGGGGGAAGGCGTTCAGTGGCTTCGGCGGTAGTGGCCGGCGATCAGGGAGATCGAGAACATCGCGGTCATGACGCCCACGGCCAGGGTCAGCGTGCCCGCCGTGCCGCCGCCCATCGACCAGCCGTTGCCGAGCAGGAGGGCGGTGCCGCCGATGCGGGCGAGGACGGCGTACCCACGGTTGCCGACGCGGCTGAAGTGACGGGCCAGGACGTAGCACGCGGCGATCATCGAGAGGAAGGTGATCGAACCGGCGGCGAAGTGGGCGTAGCTGTGCCAGGTGAGTTCGGCGGGCATTCCGTAAGGGGTGCCGACCGGGAAACCGTCGGCCGGGTCCATGACGAACACGCCCGCCGCGATCATGCCGAGGCCGGAGACCCGTACCAGCCGCGGCGCCCAGGTGCCCCCCGGAGTGCCGTGCAGGGCCCGGCGCAGGCCGGTCGCCCCGAGGGCGAACAGGGCACCGACGGCCAGGAAGTTGGCGATCTGGAGCCAGCCGAGGGAGCCGTTGCTCAGCGCGCTCAGCGGGTGGCGGGTGATGTCGAAGCCGTCCCGGGTGGCGGCCTGGGTCAGGGCGACGACCGTCCACAGCGGAGACGCCAGGACCGCACAGGTGAGCAGGGAGCGGGTGGCGCCCCGGGTGGCCGGGGTGCCGGTGGCAGCGGCGGCGGAAAGGGTGCTGCGGTGGTCGACGGTGGTCATGGCGGGTGTCCTCCGGGGTGCGTCGTGTTCGGTTCTCGATGACACGTCGATCCAGCGATGTGACAGGGAATGGAACCCATTCCCTGTCACATGAGGTCGTTCGACGTGTAGGCAGACGGCGACCACCGCACCGCACGGTCACCGCACCGAAGTCACCGCACGACGAAGTCACCGCACGACGAGAAGAGAGAACCCCATGCGCTACCTGATGACGACCAGGCCTTCCGACACCGCCCCCGACGAGCAGCTGTACGCCGAGATGGGCAAGTTCGTCGAGGAGCTGACGGCCGCCGGTGTGCTGCTGGCCACCGGCGGCCTCGCGCCGGGCGGCATCCTGGTGAGCTCCGCCGGCGACGAGATCACGGTGACGGACGGACCGTTCGCCGAGGCCAAGGAAGCCGTGGCCGGCTTCGCGCTGATCGAGGTCCGGTCCAAGGAGGAGGCGATCGAACTGGCCCGCCGCTTCCGCAGGATCGTCGGCGACGGCGAGAGCGTGGTCCAGGAGGTCTTCGGCCCCTGAACCGCCGACACCCCTGAACCGACCAACCCCAGGACCTGCCGGCCCCTGAACCGCCGACACCCGGACCTGCCGCCCCCTGTAACCACCGGCCCCCGGACGACCTGCCGGCCACCAGCCCCGGCCCCCGGCTCCGACCAGCGATGACAGCACCCGCCCCGGCTTGCGAGCGAGCCGGGGCAGGTGCTGTCATCGTGCCTGTGCTCGATGCCCATCGCACCATTGACGCGGTCTGGAAACTCGAATCGGCCAAGATCATCGCCGGGCTCACCCGGATGGTGCGCGACGTCGGACTCGCCGAGGAACTGGCCCAGGACGCGCTCGTCGCCGCGCTCGAACAGTGGCCCGGCTCCGGCATCCCGGACAACCCCGCGGCATGGCTGATGACCACCGCCAAAAGACGCGCCGTCGACCACATCCGGCGCTCCGAGCGCCTGACGCGCAAACAGCAGCAGCTCGCCCACGAGCTCGAACAGCAGCAGGACACCGAGGAGCGGGAGACCCCCGAACAGGACGACGTCCTGCGACTGATGCTCCTCTCCTGCCACCCGGTCCTACCGACCGAGGCCCGCGCCGCACTGACACTCCGACTGCTCGGCGGACTGACCGCCGAGGAGATCGCGCGGGCCTTCCTCGTCACCGGGACGGTGATCACCCAACGCATCGCCGCGGCCAAGCGGACGCTGGCCGAGCAACGCGTACCGTTCGACCTGCCGGACGAAGCGGAGCTGGCCGAACGCCTCTCGTCCGTCCTCGAGGTCATCTACCTGATCTTCAACGAGGGGTACTCGGCGACCTCCGGCGACGACCTGATGAGGCCCGGCCTCTGCCTCGAAGCACTACGACTGGGCCGCCTGCTGGCCGAGTCGGCACCCCAGGAAGCCGAAGTGCACGCGCTCGTCGCTCTGATGGAGATCCAGGCCTCGCGCTCGGCCGCACGCACCGGCCCGTCCGGCGAGCCCGTCCAACTGCACGAACAGAACCGGGGACGCTGGGACCAACTCCTCATCCGCCGCGGCTTCACCGCGATGCTGCGCGCCCGAGAAGCCGGTGGAACACCCGGCCCGTACCTGCTGCAGGCGGCGATCGCCGTGACCCACGCCCAGGCGCGTACCGCCGAGGACACCGACTGGGCGCGGATCGCCGACCTGTACGGGGCGCTGGCGCGGCTGCTGCCGACACCGATCGTCCAGCTCAACCGGGCGGTCGCACTCGGAATGGCGCACGGACCACAGGCGGGCCTCGACCTGGTCGACTCCCTGACCACCGACCCCGCGCTGCGCGACTACCACCTCCTGCCCAGCGTCAGAGGAGATCTGCTCCTCCGCCTGGACCGGCGCCAGGAAGCGCGGCTGGAGTTCCTCCGGGCCGTGGCACTCACCGGGAACGCCTCCGAACGCGCCTTCCTGCGTCGGCGCGCGGAGCAGATCACCGTCACCGGACCCTCCCTCCCGACCCTCGGACAGGCCGCGCACGACTTCCTGAGCCGCGACGCCCTGAACGCCGCGACCGTCCACTCGTACGGACAGACCCTCCGGCGCCTGTGCCGCGCCCTCGGCGAACACACCCCTCTGGCCGCCCTGACGGCCGACCAGGTGGCGCAGACGTTCGCGACGGCCTGGGGAGGCACCGAGGCCAGCACCTGGAACCGCCACCGCTCGGCCGTCCGCTCCTTCAGCACCTGGACGTCGGCGAACGACCTCGCGGCACAGCTGGACCGCCGCACCGAGACCCGCCCCCGCGCCCGGGCACTGACAGCGGAACAACTCGACGAGCTGTGGAGCCACCCGGACCTGCCCTTGCGCGAACGGACGCTGTGGCGCCTCCTCCACGAGTCCGCGGCCGGAGTGAAGGCCGTCCTGTCCCTCGACATCGAGAACCTGGACCTGGACGACCGCCGGGCCCGCACGAGCCGCGGCTGGGTGAACTGGCGCGCCGGAACCGCCCGTCTCCTGCCCCGGCTGCTGGCCGACCGGACCCGCGGCCCGGTCTTCCTCTCCGACCGACGCCCCGGCCCTGCCCGGACGCCCGAGCCCGCGGATCTCTGCCCGGACACAGGCCGCAGGCGCCTGTCCTACGAGCGGGCCGAGTACCTGTTCAAGGAGCGGACGAAATCCCTCGACCCGACACACCACGGCTACACCCTCCGCCGGCTCAAGCCCCCACCGGAACCGCACTGAACCGGCTCTGCGCGACCTCGTACTCCGTTAGCGTCGAACCCATGATCGTATGGCTCAACGGCACCCACGGCGCGGGCAAGACGACGACCAGCGCACTCGTACAGCAGCTGATCCCGGACTCACGGGTGCTCGACGCCGAGAAGGTCGGCGAGACCCTCATGGACATCACCCCGGGGCTGCCGAGAACGGACAACTTCCAGCACTGGCCGCCGTGGCGCCCCCTCGTGGTCGAGACCGCCCGCCGCGTACTCGACTACACCGGCGGCACTCTGGTGATGCCCATGACGGTCCTGGTCGAGCGGTACTGGCGCGAGATCAGCGAGGGCCTCGCCCACCACACGATCCCGGTACGCCACTTCGTCCTCCACGCCGACCGGAAAACCCTCCGCGAGCGCATCGCGAACGACACCGTGGTCGGCCCCGACTCCCCGTTCCGCCTCACCTACCTGGAGCCCTACGCCGAGGCGGCGCGCACATGGCTGCACCGCGAGGCCGAGGTCGTCGACACCACGCACCTCACACCCGCGCAGACCGCCCGGCGGATCGCCGAGGCGGTCAAGGGCTGATGGACCGAGCCCCACGCGCAGGATGTCGTTGCAGCGGGCGTCATCTGCGGTGCGGAGGCCGAGATCACCGTCTTCGGACACCGCGGGCCCCTGCCGACCCGGCAGGGGCCCTGACGGCCCGGCGTTACCTCAGGTGCCGGTCGTAGAACCGGTTCCCGTCCTCCACCTCGAACCAAGGGGTGCCGACGTGCCCGCCCAGATTGGCGTGCAGCGTCTTCTCCTTGCTGCCGAAGGCGTCGAACAGGTCCAGAGCCCGCTGCCGGGGGTTCCCTTCGTCGTCCCACTGCAGAAGGAACAGCAGCGGAACGGTGACCTGCCGCGCCTCCTCGCGCTGGGCGAGGGGAACGTACCCCCCGGCGAAGAGCCCGGCGGCCGCGATACGCGGCTCGGCCACCGCCAGCCGAATGCCGACGGCCGCCCACCCCGAATACCCGACGGGACCGCCGATCTCGGGCAGCGCAAGGAGGCCGTCCAGGGTGGTCCGCCATTCCGGGACCGCCTTTTCGACCAGCGGGCCGATGAAGGACTCGAAGATCTCGTCGACCGGCTCACCGGCCTGCATCGCCCGCCAGAGGTCGGCGCGGGCCTGCTCGTCGGCGGCGGAACGGGGCCGGTCACCGCACCCGGGAGCGTCGATCGAGGCCACCGCGTAGCCGCAAGCCGCAGAATGCCGGGCCCGGGCCACCAACCGGGATGCCGCCCTGGGCAGGCCGTTGTTGTGGGCCATCAGGATCAGCGGGGCCGGTGCGGCGGATTCAGGCGTCCACAGGGTGCCGGGAATCTCGCCGAGGGTGAATTCGCGCTCAAGGACGCCGTCGTCGAGACGCTGTTCGGAAATGAACTGCATGGTCGTGCCTTTCGGGAGGGCTCAGAGACGGCGCTCCCGGACGACCTATCGCCCGACCGTGACCCCGGAGGAGAGCACCCATGTGAATACTGTGTTCACGGGTACCACCTCCTCGTTCGATCGCACGGCCTCGGAAAAAATAGCAGTGCCCGCAGCGGTCCACCAACGGGTTTTACGCCCCCTCCGGGACGCACCACGCGGTTCTACCAACTCGCCGGTACGGCCGCCGCGGGCAGATCGAGAACGCGCGCGAGGGCGGCAACGACGGGGACGGAGTGGTCGGCCAGGTGCCTGGAGCTCCAGTCGGATGCCAGCGCGAGGAAGTCGGCCAGGTCGCGCTCGACCCCTCCCAAGAGCCGGCGAAGCGCGGTGGCCGACAACTCGATCAACGGGCTGTCACTCTGCTCGATGTCGACGATCAGACGGACGGTGTCACCGAAGCGCTCGGCCACCGGGTCAGGGGCATGGCCGAAGGAGACCGGCCCGCTGCCGCTGACGACCGTGTGCCAGTCACGCCACTCCTCCAGCCCGTTGCAGCATCCGGGAAGGAACGTGATGCCTGCGGAGCTGTCCGTGACTCTCAGGCCACCGGCCGCGAAAAGGCTGTCGAAGGTGAGCAGTCCGTGCAGGAACGACCCGAGCGGGTCAGCGGGCCGGGGCGGGCGGTCGTCCCCCGCGTTCGGATCGGGGTCGATGTCGTTGCATGCGGCGATGCTCATCACCGCTGTCCCGACCTCGGCAGCGGTGAGCTCACCGCTGAGTGCCATGTACGAGAACGGCTCCCCGTCGGCAACGGGCCAGAAGGGGAAGCCCTCGGGACGGCGTATCTCCACGACGGGTTGCATCACGATCACCCGGCAGAGTGTCGCCCATCCCCTCCCGTACGCGCCTCCCGATTGCCCGGGGCCGGGCGCAGACGGGGCCCTTCGGCCGGAGGCGTGGCGGAGGTGTCAGGTGGTGCTGCCCGGGGGTCAGCTGGCCGTGGGCCAGCTCCGCAGCAAGCCGGCGATTCTCCCGGCACTGCAGGCGGGGTCGAGGAGCAGGTCCTTCAGGGCGACGGCGTCCTCGCGGGCGGGCTTGACGGAGATTCCGGCGGCTTCGAGGTACATGACGCCGGTCGCCGCGGCGACGGCAAGGTTGGAGCGCTCCAGCCAGCGGCACCGTCCCAGGGTGTGTATCAGGGCGGCGGCTTTGGCGTAGGGGCCGTCGTAGACGGGCTGCTCGAACAGCTCAGCCCTGTGACGGGCGACGGCCGCGACCGGGACGCCGTAGTCGTCGGGGGCCGGGTCATCGGCTCCGGCCGCCTCGGCGACCTGCAGGATCCAGGGAACGTCGATGTTCAGTTCCATCAGGCAGCGCGCGCTCCCCGACGAGTCTGCTGGGAGTGCTCGGCCTCGTCGAAGACCGCCTGGTGCTCGGCCAGGAAACGGGCGGCCGCGTCCACCGCTCGGGCGCGCAGGCCGCTGGCATCGTCCTGAACCAGCCGGGCCAGGTAGTCCCCGACGCTCAGCCCCAGGTCGGCGGCGCGCTTCCTCGCGAGTTCCGCGACGTCCTCATCCACACGCGCACCCAGCTGTGTCTTCGCCATAGCAGGATGGTAACACCTGTTACCGCTCTGGCCCATGCTCCGAGCCCACCCTGGATGCCGCCCCGGACGTGGACATCGCTCCGGTACACGGCCGGCGCCACTGGCAAGACCTGGGCGGCGGGCCACTTGGCGGACTGGTGTGCGAGTGATGGTCTGGTCGTGCGAAGAAAGGTGCAGAACGTCTGTTACCTACCCTGATCACGTATTTGGCGCAATGCGGCGGTAGGTGCTGCCAGTAGTGCGGCAGAGTATGTAAGGGCTTGTGGTTGATCGCTCAAGGGATGGGTGTAGCGGTCAGTGAATGTCAGGGTCGCGTCTGCGGCATATGCGTGCCCCACGCAGGCGACAGTTACGGAAATGTCCGCACTTGGCAACGGACCCCGTCGGGGATTCCGGCGCGGTCGACGGGACGGCAGAGTTCGGGTCCTCGGCCAGTACCGGACCGGGACCCGCACCGCTCTCACCAGCAGTAATCGGCTGGTGGAGCACCGTTTTTGAGGAGACATCACCCATGTCTGCTTCTTCGACCGCCCGTCGTATCGCCGCGACCGTCCTCGCGGCCGGCGCCATGGTGTCCGTCGCCGCCCTGCCGGCCTCCGCCCATGACGGCGACCGTCACCGGACGCCGAAGGTGGAGATCAGCCGTGTCCAGGCCGACAGCCCCGGACGTGACAACCGCAGTGTGCGGTCGCTGAACGCCGAGTGGGTCGAGATCACCAACAACTCCCGCCACGCGATCAACCTCGACGGCTGGACCCTGAAGGACGAGGACGGCCACCGCTACAAGTTCGACGACTTCCGTCTCGCCGGCCGCTCCACGGTCCGCGTCCACACGGGTGAGGGCCGCGACACCCGCACGGACCTGTTCCAGGACCGCCGCAACTACGTGTGGGACAACCACTCCGACACCGCGATCCTCCGCGACGACCGCGGCCGCACCGTAGACACCGAGTCCTGGGGCCACCGCCACCACCGCTGACCCTCCCGTTGCTGCCCCGTCTCCCGCCAAGTCCACAGCGGAAGGCGGGGCAGCGGCATGTCTGGATCTGCGTGAACCATCGATCTCGATTCGCGATGGACCCGAGTGGGCGCGACGGTGCGGGTCCTCCCTCCTGCGGAAAGGGTTCACGCTCTCCGGATCACCGAACCACGCAGGAGGAACTCGATGGCAGCATCGTCCGCGGATATGCGAGCCTCCTGCTCCCGGATACCGATCGAGAGACTGTGATGACCTACGACGACGCCCTCGAACAGCTCAGCCACATCGCACGCGAGAGGGCGTTCGGCAGGCACGTCGGGTCTCACCGGCTCATCGAGGCAGGGCTGAACGCGCTGATGGCCGGGGTCGAGAGCCCTTCCCTGGCCATGCTGGCCGGCCTCCTCCGAAGCGAAGAGCCCGAAGCTCCCGCACTCTTCGACCAGGTGCTGGAGGAGTTGGGACTGCTCTTCCACCCGCCTGCCGACCCTCGGGCTGCGAAGTGGGAGCTGGCCTACTGGGTCGCCGGTCAGATCGCCGGCGGATCCCTGGATCCCGCCACCGGCACCCACCTCATCTGGGCAGACGTCGCCTATGACCTCGGCTACCCCGAAGCGCTGAAACCGCTCGTCCGTTGCGCGCACAACCTGGACGGCTGGGAGGAGAGCTGGGGAGTCTCCATCGAGGAACTCCAGGGGGAAGCGGTCGAGGCAGCGAAGCAGTTCCTGAGCAAGCGGCCGGCAGCGGAGTCGCGGCAGTGACCACGGGTTCATTCACACCACCGGGATGGGCCACCAGCCACCAGGCCCCGCCACCTCAACCTCTCACCCGGCTTAGAAGAGGTCCCGGTACTGCTGGAAGCCGTGACCGATCTTGACGCGAGTCTTGAACGGGGCGGAAGCCACGCGGGTGCCCTTGTAGAGCCACAGGCCGCCCTGAGGATCGCGAGCGAGGAGGTCGCTTCGCCCGTCTGCGTCGACGTCGCCTGTGGCGATCAGCTTGTTGAACAGGTTCCAGCCGCTGCCGACCCGGCTGCGCGAAGCGAACGGCTTGCTCCCGTCACCCGTGCCCTTGTACAGCCAGAGGATGCCCTCCTTGTCACGGGCGACGATGTCCGGCTTGGTGTCGCCGGAGAGATCGCCGACTCCGGTGATCTGCGAGTACGCGTTCCAGCCGCCGCCGACACGGACGCGCGGGGCCATCGTGCCGTCCGCCTTGAGCTGGAACCGCCACAGGACGCCTTGCTTGTCACGGGCCAGCAGATCGGGGTGGGTGGTGCGGGCCAGAGTGCCGGGCGAGAGGACACTCGTGTACTGCTGCCATCCGGTGGCCACCTGCTTCAGGTGCCCACCGCGCCACTGGTTGACGACCCCGCTGGACATGACGTGGTACGCGCCGTCCTGGCTCCCGGTCAGGTCGGGGTCCACGGATACGGCGCGCGTCAGCCCCGGCCAGACATAGGCACCCGAGCGGGAGTCGAAGCCACCGGCCCCGTCGCGCATGTAGACGTACATCTGACCTGAGGGAAGGATCCCGCTCAGGAAGAAGCTCGGCGCGAGGGGCGTCGGTTGCACGGCCGTGGCTGCGCTCGGGACAGAGGACCGCGTCGCGGCGGACACGGCAGGGGTGCCCGCGACGGCGGTGCCGGCGAAGGTCGACGCCAGGGCGACAGCCGTGGCCACGAAACCCAGGCTCGCGAGCCCACGCCGGTGCCGAGTGGAACGCTGCAAAAGAAGCTCCAGAATCAAAAGGGAGGGAACGGCCGTTTTGTGGCGCCCCACGACAGTCGGCAGCAATCCGGAGCAAGCGCTCTGCAAGATGGCATGCCACCTCCGCGGCGCCCTGGACGGAAATCATAGAAGAGCTTTTGGAACGGATGTTCGGCGGCATCGACTCGGGGCGAACGCGGGTCGGCTCGGGCGGAGTGGCCCGACGTCGCCGGTACAGCCAGGTGCCGGCGCTGGTGGCGACCAGAAGCACGGCGAGCACAAACTGGCCCAAGGCCGTGCCGAGAAGCTGGGCGGGGCATCAACCGCGATGCTCACTCCGGAGGGACGGGTGTCCTCCGAGAGGTGTGGTTCCTCCACAGCTTCACGCCCCAGCGCCAGGCGCCGACGGCCAGGGCTACGAGGATTGCGGCGGCCACGTTGCCGACGACGTCGTGCACGAAGAAGGACGTCATGGCTTCGGTCTGCCGAGGCGTCAGGAAGGTTGTGGCGAGGATCTTCGGGGAGACGTGGGTGGTTGCTTCGAATGGCGTCATGCCTGCAGCAAACTGCCCTCGCCACCTGAACTCCCAGTGTTTCAGATGACCCCGGAAACACTCGGACGCCGCAGTTCGGAGGCCGTATGAACCCGGCCGCTGTCGAACGGCACCGTCGTTCAGAAACGTTCAACCCGTTCCGCGGACGCCCTGGCAGCGCCTCCCCTACGGTGGATGCCGCGCCATGACATGGGACGGGGGAGAAGCTGTGACGCAGGTCGAGATCGGGGCGGATCCGGAGGACGTCGAGGCCATCGCCGCGTATGAGGAAGCGCTCCAGGCCTTCGTCTTCGACCTGAACAAACTGCACATTCAGTTCGGTGCCCCGTCCTACTCCCAGATCGTCGGAGCCTCGGTTCGGCCCAAGCTCACCAAGGCCGGCCTGAACGAGGTGCTGTCCGGCAAGAGGCTTCCCTCGCGTGAGGCGCTGCTGGAGTTCGTACGAGTGGTGAGCAATCCGGTGCCCACTCCGGTGGGGACCCGGGCGGGGCATGTCGCCAACCGGCAGCTCATGGACCACTGGCGCGACAGGTGGGGAGCGGTCAAGCTCCTGCAGCGGCAGGTCCAGGCCCCCTGGAAGCGTCTCAAGAACACGGTCAAGGAAGCCCTGGAGCAAGCCGTGAGCGATGCCGAGAGCGTCCGCAACGCGGCACGTGAGCAAGCTGACCGGGTGCGCAGCGACGCTCTGGCGGAGGCCGATGCCATCCGCGCGGCGGCACGCGAGGAAGCGGCCCGGATCGTGAACACAGCCGCCCAGCGCTCCAGCGGCACCGAGATCGGGCAGGTGGATGTCGCTGCCTTGTTCCGTGCCAAGTGGAAGCCCTTCGAGGCGGCTGAGTCCCTAGTCTCCATCAACACGGAATACGACCCTCCGCCGCCTCCTTTCTGGTTCTCGCTACTGGACTCCCGCCCTCTGCTGCCGGAGGGCGGCGGGGTGGAACCCGTCGCCCAGCTCTCGCCCGGCACCTGGTACTTGGCGCTCGAACGGCAGGGAAAGGGGCTTGTCGCGGAAACTGACGACGGTGCGAGGGGGGTGCTTCATGACGCATCCGGCATCCAGCGAGACTTCGTGATCAGAGATAAGCAGGGCTGGGCGGCCTTGGCGGTCGGCAACGCGCCCAAGTCCCTCTTCCTGAGGAACGAGGAGCGTGTCCCTCGGTCCTTCTGGTTCGCCGTACCTGATTCCCGCCCGCTGATGCCGGAGGATGGCAGCTCGGAGCCCGTTGACCAGCTTTCGCCTGGTACCTGGTACCTGGCGCTCGAACGGCAAGGGCAACACCTTCTGGTGGAGACGGTTGAGGGCACGCGAGGCGTCCTCAGAAGCACGCTCGGTATTCAGCGCGGCTGACCCACGTCGTCCTGCTCCTGAGGGCTGTCCCGTAAACGATCTTCAGGTCGCCCGAACATGCTTGGCTGCAGTGCAGCCCGCTGCTCCATCCGGCGAGGGCGAGGCTGTGCATGCGGGCGATGCAGAGCATGGCGCGGTGGATGCCGTCGTCCTTGAGGCGGCAGTCGCGGAGGGTCGTACCCCGCAAGGCCGTCGCGCGGGGCGGCTATGCGAGGTGTTCAGCCGGCGGTGGTCAGGTTGGCGACCTGGGCGGCGTACCGGGCTCGTCGTTGCTCGGTGAAGCGGGCGGGTTCGGCGGCTTTGATCTCTGGGATCCGCATGACGGGGGAGGAGACCGCGCCGCCGGTGAGCAGTGGGTGGAGTTGGTAGAGGCCGTCCTGAAGGTTCCAGACGAGTCCGGACTCGCGGAGTTCCTTGAAGCCCCGGTTCACGGTCGGCTTGCTGGCGCCCAGTTCGGTACACATCTCGTTCTGGCTGATCTGAGCGGTGCCGGTCTGCGGGTCACTCAGGTACAGGAGCTCGTCGAGGACGCGGCGCCCGGCGGTTGAGATGTCTACGAGGGCCAGAAGGCGCAGGACGTTGCGGGGGATCGTAACGGGGGCATCGGTCGGGGGGCCGGGTGTGTAAGAGCTGCTCACGGAGCCTCACCGCTTCCGATCAGGTCGACGTTGGAACGAGGATATGCCGCTCGTGGTCCTGCGCTCGCCTTGCGTACCGGACGCCGCTGGCGCAACGCGACGACCTTCTCCTTGCGGTGCGCGGTCTCGATCGCCTTCTTCTCTGCAGTCCGCGCTTCGCGCCACTCGGTGGGGTAGTTGGGGTGAGGGATGATGCAGGCGGGGCCCTTGGCGTCGTTCCATAGCTTCTGCCAATTCTCCTGCTCGCCGGAGGTACCGGCCACCGTCAGCCACGGGTTCAGCTGGAGGATGCCGCGCTTGGCGGTACGCATCCACCCGATGTGGGCGAAGAACTGGCTGGCCTCGTTCACGGAGGCAGCCGACAGGTTGCACTGGTCCTGGAGGCCTCGCTGCGTGATACGGACGAAGCCACGGGCGGTGGCCCGGGTCTGGTCGTCGGCTCGGTTGGCATTCTGACTGGCCACCAGCTTGCACCATACCTGGAACCAGGAGCCGGGCATCTTGAGGCTGCCGAGTACGTCCATCAGTAGCCGGGCGTCCAGCACGTAGCCGCTGCACTTCGCGCTTGCGGCGAACTCCCGGCCCTTGATCTTCTCCACACCTAGGACCAGGCCGCCCTTGCCGTCCGACCGTGTGACCACGCGCTCGCCGGGGCGGACGATCGGCAGCTGCTCCATCGGAACGGTCCTCCAGGATGATCACCGCTTTGGACAGCACGGTAGCACTAGGTAAACCGGATTGTTCTGGACACCTAGAACAAGCAGTGGCCCACAGTTGCCTGACGATCCGTCAGGGATGGACTGTGTTTGTTCTAGATTTCCAGAACACTCGGGAGCGGTTTGTTCTGGAAATCTAGAACAAACCGTTTCACATCACTGCAGGTCAGAGCCACTTTCTGCGCGGAGCGCTCTTATCTATTACTAGAGCTCCACCACAGGCAACAGGCCCCAGCACCTCACGGGATGAACAGCGGGCAGTAGCGGGGTACGTCGGCCACCAAAACCACCCGATCGAGGGGCCTACCGCCTTGACTGACCGTTGACCGACCTCGCTTCGCGTGCGGCACCGTGGCTCGGTGCGGGGACGGTAGTGCTGTTCGGCAGGTTCACTGGTGCTGGGCTGGGGTGCGGCGGTCCTGGGGTGCTGTTTGGTGGGTGGGGTGTTTGTCGCCCCTGTGGGCGGGTGTGACGGGCCGTCTGTTGAGCGACACGCTGACTGCCACGGGGCCGGTGGGTCTGTGGCAGTGGTCTTGTTCCTGGTGTCACCGGTCAGTTCCGGGCACGGTTGTGCAGGTTGGTTGAGCGTTGCGCAGTTTCACTGACCGGCAACAGCAAGAGTGAGGGGTTTGGTCCGGTGGGGGTGGTACGCCCGCTCCAGTATCTAGCTTGCCCTAAAAATGAAGCACAGGCTGTGGCTGGCGCGCCTGGGCAGTTGACGGACTGCCGACGGGGGTGTGGTGAGGGTGTTCACTCTTTCGCCGGCAGCCTGGAGAGTTCTGCCGGAAGGATGAATTACGTACTGCCGGGCGTCTGGCCAGCGTTTGTTTTGGAGCACAGATGACTGAGGTTCAGGGCATGGTCAAGCGGTTCAACGCGGAGAAGGGGTACGAGGTTCGTCACTCTGGACGGGGCCGGCCCCTCTTGGGTCGCCAGAGCGCAGCGGAGGGACTGCCTGACTGTGCCTGGGATGGGGTGCATAGCAGCCTAGGGGTTCTTTTCGTTCTTGGGCTGTGCAAGTAGTGCCTCGTGCGCAGCACGGAACTGGGTGCGCAGTGTGGGCGGGTAAGCGCAGCGTCCCGCCCATACAACAGTCCCCTCCTTGAGGCTCGCGCAGCGAGCTTTTCCATTTCGAGGCTCGCGCAGCGAGCCTTTTCGGGGCTTGCGCAGCGAGCCTTTCCATCCATTCCAGGCTCGCGTAGCGAGCCCTCTCCACCAGCGCTCCCGCAGAGCGGGAGCGCAACCACCGCGCGCAGCGCGGTGGTTCGCTGGCACATTGCGCAGCAATGTGGTCCCGCCCTAAACACGCCCCCTCTTTGAGGCTCGCGCAGCGAGCCTTCCCCACCCGCAACCCGGACCGCGCAGCGGGCCGGCCCCTCAGTCCCCGGAGCGCAGCGGAGCGCTCACCGCTACGCGGGGTGCGGTGAGCGCAGCGAACCGCTGCGCTTGCTTAGCGCGCAGCGCTAAGGGA